>JBFEJM010000020.1:0-12989 GCA_041553175.1 Gammaproteobacteria bacterium
CGGCGTTAATGCCGCACTTTACCTGGGTATTACCGCCAGCATTCCTCCCTTTCCGCATCAGCTGAGCACGCAATCTCCAGCACTCTTCCCCTTTGCTAATAATAGACCTCGTCAGCGCAGGTATAAATCAACTTTCATATGGCATAGACATGATCGCTGTTGCAGCAAATGGCCTACACTTAAGAGTGTGTCGGGGAGCGATCCGGAATGGAAGTGTTTACTGGCAGCTCTGTAGTTCCTACCCGTTATTGGCATGCGCTTGATGGCGGGCGGGTGCAATGCGATCTTTGTCCCCGCTTCTGTAAGTTGCACGAAGGTCAGCGGGGGCTGTGCTTTGTGCGCGCCAACGCCGAAGGTGCGGTGGTTCTGACCACCTACGGCCGCTCCAGCGGCTATTGTGTCGATCCGATCGAGAAAAAACCCCTGAATCATTTCCTGCCGGGGACGCCGGTGCTTTCCTTTGGCACCGCAGGCTGCAACCTTGCATGTAAATTCTGTCAGAACTGGGATATCAGCAAATCGCGCGAGATAGATACGCTGGCGGACCAGGCGTCGCCGGACAAAATCGCGCGTGTCGCCGAGCAGCTCGGTTGCCGCAGCGTTGCCTACACGTATAACGATCCAGTGATATTTCTCGAGTATGCCATCGACGTGGCCAAGGCCTGCCGCGCGCGTGGCATCAAATCGGTAGCCGTGACCGCCGGCTATATCACCGGTGCGCCGCGGCAGGAGTTTTTCCGCTACATGGATGCAGCGAATGTGGATCTGAAGGCGTTCACGGAGGACTTCTACTGGAAACTGACCGGTGCCCATCTGCAGCCGGTGCTGGATACGCTGGTGTATCTGAAGGAAGACACCGACGTCTGGTTTGAAATCACAACATTACTTATTCCGGGGCGCAACGACTCCGATGAGGAGATCGACGCGCTGACACGCTGGATCCTGCAAAACCTGGGTCCCGATATACCGCTGCATTTCTCCGCGTTTCACCCCGATTGGAAAATGCGCGATGTTCCGCCCACGCCGCCGACGACCCTCACCCATGCCCGCGATATCGCGCGCCGGAACGGGTTGCACCATGTCTACACCGGAAACGTGAACGATCCGCGCGGCGGCAGTACGTACTGCCACAGCTGCGGTGAACTTCTCATTGGGCGTGACTGGTACGTGTTAAGTGACTGGAATCTGACCGAGGCCGGCTGTTGCAAGGCCTGCGGTACGCCGCTGCCAGGTGTGTTCGATCCGGCTCCAGGACACTGGGGCGCGCGGCGTCAACCGGTGCGCATGACCGATTTCGCCTGAACTCGCGACTGCTTTGTCAAAGTCGACGATGTGCGAACTGGATCACAAAGTCGCCACTTTTCAGCTAGCCCACGCGTAATCCCACCGATACTACGGCATAGGTCACGATGGCCATACCGGCGGTTGCGATCAAGGCTGGCCGTTTCCAGCCGAAAATATAAAGGAGAGAGACGATGCTCCAGCCAAGGAACAGAGGCCAGTACTGCACATCGCCACTACTGAAGTCAGGCAGCATAGTGAACGCTCGGTCAACGACAGCGCCCACTATACCCGGAACCGGACCGCGCTCAATCCGGGCTGGCCTGATAGTTGCACCGAGGGGTGGGTAGTTCACCCATTTTCAAACGTATATGAGGGGTATTTATGCGCAAGCTCGTTCAATCTGTGGTCCTGGCTGCCACTGCAAGTGTCTTCAGCGCACAGGCCGTCGACTTCGACAGCAATATCCCAATGCGTGATAAAGGTGCCGCAACCTTCTATGTGGATGGGGAAATCTCAGGTGTCGGCGCGGTGGACCTGATGGTCGATACAGGATCGGGCTACATGACGATCAATGAGGAAACCCTGGGCATTCTGGAGGCGTCTGGCGGCGCAACATACGTCAAAGAATTGTCGGGCGTCCTGGCGGATGGTTCTATATTGACCGTTCCCGTCTATCTGATCGGGCAGGTTCGAATCGGTGAGAATTGCGTCCTGAATGATGTCGAAGCAGCGGTATTTCCCGGTAAGACGCGGCAAATCCTCGGCCTCAGTGCCCTGCGCCAGGCCGCGCCATTCATTTTCTCGATGGATCCACCCAAGCTGGTACTGAGCAACTGTACCCAGCAGGTGGCCAAAGCCGGCGGTAAGACCTCGTAATCGCTTCGAACGGGCCTACCACCGGCTTCCATGGGCCTATTGGTCCGGTGTGGCTGCCGGTGAACCGCCCTCATCCATGCCTGTGCTGCTCACTTCAAAGGCACTGAATTCACTCATATCCAGCAGATTGTTCTTATCCGCATCCAGGTCATTCCAGCTCGCACTGAGATCGTTATTGCTGGCCGCTTCCTCAGGTGAGATGTAGCCATTGGCGTCCGCGTCCAATGACTGGAACGTCGTGTTTTCCTCGGCCTGCAATGGCGCGCCGGCGGACAGTGCGAAGATGGCGGCAATAGAAATGATGTGAGTCTTGTGCATAGCGTTGTTCTCCCTAACGACGATGAAAATGGAAACCCGCGGAGCGGGTGCACTGGTATGAAACGTCGGTGGGACCGCAAATACTGTGAGCTCCATCACAGGCTGTAGCCGAACAGCCACGGGCCGAAAACCGACTCTCGTTGTATAGACCCATGCCCGGAGCTGCGCAAGCTACAGCTGCGATAAGTACGTATTCCGGGTCTGTGCAGACACTTCAGCGGATTCTGTTCAAAGTCAGCGCATATCAAGACGATACTGAACAATAGCAATTTAAATCACATCGTTGGCTCTACTTCCTCAGAGTTGGAATCAGCTGGCCAAGCGCGTCTATCCCGCATCGCTTGTACGTCCGTGGTGGTCATCCCAAGCCCAAACTTTACTGCCACCAACGTCACCTGCGCTCCAGTCCCTTGGATATCAGCGCAATCTCATCGCTATCTGTAATGGGATGATCCAGGTCGAGGAACTGTTTGTTGATTGTCAGAGTGAGTTTGTCCTCCTGCAGCGCGCTGTTCCATTCCTCGCCGCGCTCGCGCAGATAGCGCAACAGATCTCGAGTGGTATGCACGGTCTTGGGGAGAAACAGGTCCTCGGCGCCACGGCCGATGCGGTCGGGGAGATTACCGAAATAGAGTACTTTGGCCATGCCGTGTCCTTGCGTTGAGTAGATGATCAGGATTGAAGGCTATTGTCCGGCCGTCATTCCGCAGGTCAACTCCTGTTTCGCTCAACAGGCAGGTTTCCGGGTAGGTTTGGTATACTCGCCCGTCGCAAAGTCGATCTGAAAACAGGTGCACGCATGGCAGAATCTCCCGCCCGTATCGGTATTGTCACGGTATCCGATCGCGCCAGTCGCGGTGATTATGAAGACAAAGGCGGTCCGGCCATCAAGGCCTGGCTGGAGCGCGCACTGACGTCGCCCTGGGAGCCGGTTGCGCGACTGATTCCGGATGAGCGCGATCAGGTGGCCGATACGCTGAAGGCATTGTGCGATGCGGAAGGGTGCTGTCTGGTGGTGACCACCGGCGGTACCGGTCCGGCGCCGCGTGATGTCACGCCCGAGGCCACCGAGGCGGTTATCGAGAAACTCATGCCGGGATTCGGCGAGCAGATGCGCGCGGTGTCGCTGCAGCATGTGCCGACGGCGATTCTCTCGCGGCAATTGGCCGGCATTCGTGGCCGATCGCTGATCATCAATCTTCCCGGCAAGCCGGCCGCCATCGCCGAATGTCTGGAGGCGGTGTTTCCCGCCGTGCCTTATTGCATTGACCTGATCGGTGGCGCCTATCTGGTTACGGACGAACGTTTCATCAAGGCGTTCCGACCGAAGGCGAAGTGACTGGCGCGATGTTTGGCGGCGAACGTCCATTGCCGTCTATTCGTCGTGATTGATCTGCACGTCGTTGGGAAAGGGATGGCCCTTGCCCATTTCGAGATAGTCCTTGAGGCTGAGCAGGTACACCGCCCATTTGGTATTGCAGTGGGCGTACAGATAGGTGGCTTCGCGCCAGAGGTCATGGCGGAAATCCACGAAGGTCTGATAAGGGTCGGCGCGCAAACGGAACTCAATTTCGGTATTGAGCCACTCGGCATGTCCTTCGGTACATTTCCAGCGCACCAGCCGGTCGGGTTCCAGGCTCAGAACCTGCATGCGCAGGACGGCGTCTTCAAACTGAAAGGACAGGGATTCACCAACGACGCTCGAACCCTGCGCGTCACGCGTCCACCAGTGGGCCAGGCCCTGATCCGTGGTGAGTGCGGCAAAGATCTGGGCGGGGGGTGCCTTTATGCCGACCTGATGATAGATGGCCGCCATGGCGGATTCCTCCTCGGGGCCGCGTCGAGTGTCCGATTGGTGGTTATGTCGCCGGTTGAATCATTTCAGCCCGTTGTTTGACCGCTTGCATGGACCACTAACGGGACGGCCCTTCAATCCTGGCGCTTCAGCACAACGCCCGCCAGTGGCGGCAGCGTGAGTACAACCGAATGAGGATGCCCCATCCAGGGTGTCGGTTCCGAGAATAGCGCTATTTCGCCGAGATTGGAGCCACCATAAAAGGCAGAATCCGAATTCAGGACGGTTTCGTAGCGTCCGGGTTCGGGCACACCCAAGCGGTATCCCGTGCGCACAACCGGCGTGAAGTTCAGCGCGATGATGACGAAATCATTGTCCCGGCGGCGCTGGTAACTGATAACCGACTGGGCCGCGTCGTGACAGTCGATCCAGTCGAAGCCCCGGTGCTCGAACTCGTTTTCATGCAGGGCCGGTATATCACGGTAGATCCGGTTCAGATCTGTGATCAGCGTTTTTACGCCGGTATGTGCCGGATAATCAAGAGCCTCCCATTCCAGCGATCGGGAGAAGTTCCATTCCGAGCGTTGTCCGAATTCCGAGCCCATGAACAACAGCTTCTTGCCGGGATAGGTCCACATGTACAGATAAAGCAAACGCAGATTGGCGAACTGCTGCCACTCATCGCCGGGCATTTTGTGCAGCATGGATGATTTGCCGTGCACCACTTCGTCATGCGAGAAGGGCAGCACGAAGTTTTCCGTAAAGGCATACAGTAGTCCGAAGGTGAGTTGATCGTGCTGATAATGCCGGTATACGGGGTCTTTACTCATGTACACCAGGGTGTCGTGCATCCAGCCCATGTTCCACTTCATGGAAAAACCCAGTCCACCGACATAGGCCGGGCGGGTGACCTGGGGCCAGGCGGTGGATTCCTCGGCGATCATAAGTGTGCCCGGATGCTGGCCGTGGGTGACCTGGTTCAGCTGGCGCAGAAAATCGATGGCTTCCAGATTTTCGCGACCGCCGTAGATATTGGGGATCCAGTCGCCTTGTTCACGCGAGTAGTCGAGATAGAGCATGGAGGCGACGGCATCCACGCGCAGACCGTCGATATGGCATTCCTCGATCCAGTACAGGGCCGAGGACAGCAAAAAGTTGCGCACTTCGTTGCGCCCGTAATTGAAAATGAGCGTGCCCCAGTCCCGATGCTCGCCGCGGCGCGGGTCTTCGTGTTCGTACAGGGCGCTGCCGTCGAAACGGGCCAGGCCGTGGTCATCCTTGGGAAAGTGGCCGGGGGCCCAGTCCAGGATCACGCCCAATCCGTGCTGATGGCACTGGTCGACGAAGTGACGGAAGTCGTCCGGCGTGCCATGACGGCTGGTGGGGGCGTAATAGCCGGTGGCCTGATAGCCCCAGGAGTCATCGAGCGGATGCTCAGTCACGGGCAGAAGTTCGATATGGGTGAAACCCAGTTCGGAGACATAGGGAATGAGCTGCTCGGCCAGCTCGCGGTAGCTCAGGAACTCGCCTTGCGGGCCGCGTCGCCAGGACCCAAGATGGACTTCGTAAATCGACATCGGCGCATGCAGCCAGTCCTGCTGGCGGCGTGCATCCAGCCATGCACCGTCACCCCAGCTGTAGCGCTCGGGCCCGGGAATCCGCGCGGCGGTCCCCGGCCGATGTTCGAACTCATGCCCGTAGGGATCGATTTTCAGATGAATGGTGCCGTGCGCGCGATTGCGGATTTCGTACTTATAGAATTGCCCCGGTCTGAGTTCCGGGATAAAGAGTTCCCACAGACCGCTGCCCCCGCGCACGCGCATGGGGTGACGACGGCCGTCCCAGCCATTGAAGTCACCGACTACACTGACCCGTTCCGCGCTCGGCGCCCAGACCGTAAACAGCACGCCGTCGATACCTTCGGTCTGATGGGGATGCGCCCCCATGAAGCGATAGGCGTGCCAGTGACGACCCTCGCCAAACAGATGCAGGTCGAAGTCCCCAACCTGAGGTGGAAAACAATATGGATCGAAGGCGGTATGGGTGGCACCCTGGGCGTCAATCCATTCCAGGCGATAACGCTCGGGAATGGAGCCAAGCGGGCCCTCCCTGGCGAAGAAGTCGGTATTCGCCATGCGTGAGAGTTTCACGCCATTGTCGACCAGATGCACGCTCCGGGCGCCCGGCAGATAGACCAGAACCCGCTCGCCTGCGCCATGGGGATGACGCCCCAGTACAGCGAAGGGATCGTGGTGGCGGGCGTCGACGATCCTCTGCAGGTCGGGTGAAAGTTGGTCAGTCGGCGGGGTAGCGGCACGCGGCATAGTGGTAGGCACCAGATTCGTTGGTGGAACTCGGAACGACCCGCACAGCTCGGGTCACGGATTCATTCCAACTTGATGCCCAGATGGTACCATAAGACCCATGCAGGTAACCTTTGCATAGTATTATCTTGCTTTGGCAAGAGGATTCAGAGCGACCTTCGGACAAAACAGGGAGATGTGTCAGCATGCAGATGGGCCAGACGCGGCGTTTCGTCAGCCGTTTAACCCGCAATACCCTCGCACTTATTCTGGCGGGCGGGCGCGGTTCCCGACTGAAGTATCTCACCCTCTGGCGCGCCAAACCGGCGGTGCCGTTTGGCGGGAAATTCCGGATCATCGATTTTCCGCTGTCGAACTGCCTCAATTCGGGCATCCGCAGCATCGGCGTCATTACCCAGTACAAGGCGCACTCGCTGATACAGCACATCCATCGCGGCTGGACATTTTTACGCGGCGAGTTCGGTGAGTTCGTCGAGTTGTTGCCGGCGCAGCAGCGGATTGAAACCTCCTGGTACGAAGGCACCGCGGACGCGGTCTATCAGAACCTGGATATCATCCGTAATCATCACCCCGAGTTCGTGCTGATCCTGGCCGGTGATCACATCTACAAAATGGACTACGGTCCCATGATTGCGGATCACGTCAAGCGCGGTGCGGACATGACGGTCGGCTGCATCGAGGTGCCGCTCGAGCAAGCGCGCGCCTTTGGTGTCATGAGCGTGGATGCGGACAATCGCGTGACGGCTTTCAATGAAAAGCCGGAACATCCGGAACCGATGCCCGGACGCGCCGATGTGGCGCTGGCATCGATGGGTATTTACATTTTCAATAACGACTTCCTGTGCGAAGCACTGATACGCGATGCCGACGACGATACGTCCGACCACGATTTCGGCAAGAACATCATTCCGCGCGTCATCGCGAACAGCAAAGTGGTGGCTTATCCGTTTCGCGACGAAGAGACCGGAAAGCAGGCGTACTGGCGCGACGTCGGTACCGTCGATGCCTTCTGGGAAGCGAATCTGGAATTGATCGGCGTCACACCCGAACTCAATCTGTATGACGATCAATGGCCGATCTGGACCTATCAGGAACAATTGCCGCCGGCCAAATTCATATTCGACGATGACGACCGTCGCGGTATGGCCGTCGACTCCATGGTCTCGGGTGGCTGTATCGTATCCGGCGCGCTGGTGCGGCACTCGCTCCTGTTCTCCAATGTCAAAATACATTCGCGCAGCACGGTCGAAAGTTCGGTCGTGTTGCCCGATGTGGATATCGGGCATGACTGCAAGATCAGTCGCGCCATCATCGATAAGGGTTGTCACATCCCGCCAAACACGGTGATCGGCGAGGATCTCGAGGAAGATGCCAAACATTACTTTGTTTCACCGGGCGGTGTTGTCCTGGTGACACCCGAAATGATGGGGCAGGAGTTGCACCATGTCCGCTAGACCGCGCCTGAATGTGGTGTTGTGCTGGCATATGCATCAGCCGCAGTACTGCAACATGATGAGCGGTGAGTATCAGCAACCCTGGACCTATCTGCACGCAATCAAGGACTACGTCGATATGGCCGCCCATATCGAATCGGTTCCGCATGCCAGAGCCGTGGTGAACTTCGCGCCCATTCTGCTCGATCAACTGGCCGACTACGCCGGACAGGTGCGCAGTTTTCTGCGCGAGGGTAAGTCCATCCGCGACCCGCTGCTCGATGCGCTGGGTGCGGCGACCCTGCCGATCGAGCCGGAAGCGCGCATATCACTGATAAAAGCCTGCCTGCGCGCCAATCAGACACGCCTTATCGATCGCTTCAAACCGTACAAGAAACTGGCGGAACTGGCGCGCTGGTGTTGTGGCCACAGCGATACACTGACATATCTCAGTGATCAGTTCCTGGTCGATATCATCGTGTGGTACCACCTGGCCTGGATTGGCGAAACGGTGCGGCGCAGTGATGTGCGAATCCGTAAACTGATGGAACAGGGCGGTAACTACACGCTGCACGATCGCCGGTCATTGATGACCATTATCGGTGAGTTGCTGTCGAGTGTGATCGATCGCTATGCGCGGCTGGCCAAAGCAGGCAAAGTCGAAATATCGGTCACGCCCTATGCGCATCCCATTCTGCCGTTGCTGCTGGATGTGAAGTCGGCGCGCGATGCGATGCCCGATGCGCCGTTGCCGCAGATCGAGGCCTATCCCGGCGGCGCCGATCGGTCCGACTGGCATATGCGTGAGGCGATCAACACCTGTGAACAGTACTTCGGCTTTCGTCCGCAGGGATGCTGGCCATCGGAGGGAGGTGTCAGCACGGCGACTTTGAAGCTGTTGCAGAAGCATGGCTTCCGCTGGGCGGCGACGGGCGAGACAGTCTTGTTCAACAGCGTCGCGCATGACGAACGCTGGCATGGCAGGCCGCGCGAAGAGCTTCTGTATCGCCCCTATCACGTCGATGCAGGCGAAACGGCCTGTTTCTTCCGCGATGACGGGCTCTCCGACATGGTCGGGTTCACCTATTCGGACTGGCATGCCGATGATGCGGTCGCCAATCTCATCCATCATCTGGAGAATATCGCGGCCGCCGGTGAGCCCGATCCCAAACGGATCGTATCCATCATTCTCGACGGTGAGAATGCCTGGGAGTACTACCCGGAAAACGGCTACTATTTCCTATCGGCACTTTATCAACAACTGTCCGACCATCCCGCAATCAATCTAACGACTTTTTCCGAGTACCTGGCGGCGGACGGCCATGAAGTGCACGAACTGAAACAGCTGGTCGCGGGTAGTTGGGTCTACGGCACGTTTTCCACCTGGATCGGTGACAAGGACAAGAACCGCGGATGGGATATGCTGGCCGAAGCCAAACAGATGTTCGACGAAGTGACCGCTAATGGCCGCGTGGAATCGGATCAACTGGCCGCTGCGCAACATCAGTTGTCCATCTGCGAAGGCTCGGACTGGTTCTGGTGGTTCGGAGACTACAACCCGGCCGATTCGGTACAGGACTTCGATCGCCTGTTCCGTCTGCATCTCGCCAATCTCTATCAGCTGCTCGGCAAGGAACCGCCCGAGTATCTTGCTCATGCCTTTTCCCATGGCAGCAGTGGCCCCGGACCGGCACACGGCGGTGTCATGCGGCACGGCCAGCAGGTGAGCTGAACGTTGCCGCACATGAAACAGCCCGATCATCACAGTCCCTTTGCCAGACGGCGCGCCGGTGTTCTGCTGCATCCCACGTCGCTGCCGGGCGAAGGTGGCAGCGGCGAGCTCGGTGTCGAGGCCTTTCGCTTTGTCGATTTCCTGGCCCAGGCCGGTATTGGCGTTTGGCAGATGCTGCCGCTCGGACCCACCCACGCGGATGGTTCCCCCTATCAGTGCACGTCGGTACATGCCGGTAACACGCGGCTGATCTGTCTGCAGCGTCTGGTCGAATGGGGTTGGTTGGATTTGCAGGCGCGGCACGACGAGCAGGCGGAGGCGGATTGGCGCACCCAGCAGCTGGCAGTGGCCTACGCTGGATTCCAGCAGCGCGCGCATGACAGCGATCGCGCCGACTTTGCCGACTTCGTCGAGGAACACCGCGCCTGGTTGGACGATTTCGCACTCTATGAAGCGCTGCGTATCGAACATCAACAGCGTGGCTGGTCGGCCTGGCCGGAGGCACTGCGTGATCGCAAGGAGACTGCGATACAGGCGGCGCGACAGCGGCTCGCCGGCGTGATCGATCAGGTACGCTTCAATCAGTTTGCGTTCTTCCGGCAATGGCACGATCTGCGTCAGTATGCCAACGAGCGCGGCGTGCTCCTGTTCGGCGATATGCCGATATTCGTCGCCTACGACAGCGCGGAGGTGTGGGCGCAACGCCACTGCTTCAAGCTGGATGCGCAGGGGCATCTGCAGGTGGTTGCCGGCGTGCCGCCGGACTATTTTTCCGCCACCGGTCAGCGCTGGGGTAACCCGCATTACCGCTGGGACCGCATCAAGGCCGATGGCTTTCACTGGTGGATCGATCGCGTGCGCACTCAGCGCGAACTGTTCGATCTGATGCGCATCGATCACTTCCGCGGCTTCGAGGCGGCGTGGGAAATCCCCGCGACGGCGGAAACAGCCATCGATGGCCGCTGGGTCAAAGCGCCGGGCGAACACCTGTTCAAGGCCCTGTTCGCCGCGTTCGATGATCTGGCGCTGGTGGCGGAGGACTTGGGCATCATCACTGCTGAAGTGGATGCGCTGCGCGAGCAGTTCGGCCTGCCGGGCATGAAGATCCTGCAGTTCGCCTTCGGCGGTAATGCCGGCAATCCCTATCTGCCGCATCAGCATGAGCGGATGAGCCTCGCGTACACCGGCACCCACGACAACGACACCACGCTCGGCTGGTATAACAGCCTCGACGACCATACCCGCGCGCACATGCACGCCTATCTCGGCCACCCCAACGAAGCCATGCCCTGGCCATTGATCCGCGCCGCGTTCGCCTCGGTCAGCGTCATGGCCGTGGTTCCGCTGCAGGATCTGCTGGAGCTCGGCAGCGAACACCGCATGAACACGCCCGGTGTCGCGGAAGGCAACTGGCGCTGGCAGTTCGACTGGTCGATGGTGCCGGAAGGGCTGGCGGAGCGGGTGCGCGGGATGGTGGAGATGTATGGGCGCTAGGCTTTTTTCGTAAAGCGAGTAGTCGAAGAGACAAGTAGCCTGGGTTTCACCACGTGAAACTCGGGTTTCGTTCCAGCTCTACCCAGGCTAAGTACGCAGCTTTAGTCTACAACCACAACATGCACCCAACCTCGAACGGGTGGCTGAGCAGTTTGTGGACCGGGTACATGCGCACCTTGTAATACTGCAGGCCGGCCAGCGGTGGAATCAGATCCAGCCGATACAACGTTTCGCCATCGGCGGCTGTGCCCGCGGGTGCGAAGGCGAAGCTGGCCTGGGCAACGAAGTCTCCATGCTCGTCTTCCACTCCCACCACACATTCCACCGTGACATCGTCCGCCTTCAGGTCATGCAGTTTGGCTGAGACCGAAATCGGGAGTGTATGTCCGGCTTTGATGGCTTCGGGCAGTTTGTCCGACAACCGCAAAGATACCTTGGGCCAGGTGCGCTGGATCTTGGCTTTCCAAGTGGCCAGTTCGCGTGCGCCGGCAAATCGATTGGCGGCCAGTGCGCGGCACTGACTGCTGGCGACGCTGTAGAACTCGCGGATGTAGTCCATCACCATGCGCTGGGAATTGAACTGCGGCAGGATGGACTTGATCGATGCCTTGGACATCTTCACCCAGCCTTCCGAGTAACCGTGCCCATTGCGGTGATAGTAGAGCGGGATGACCTGGTGCTCGAGAATATCCAGCAGCTCCGTGCTTTCCTCGTGATCGCGGTGACCGGCATCGTATTGCTGACCGTGCGGCGTGATCGCCCAGCCGTTCTCGCCGTTGTAACCCTCGCCCCACCAGCCATCCAAGACACTCAGATTGATCACGCCATTGAGGCCGGCCTTCTGACCGGAGGTGCCGCTCGCCTCCATCGGGTATTCGGGCGTGTTGAGCCAGACATCGACACCGGTGACCAGCTTGCGTGCCAGCGCCATGTCGTAGCCTTCGATGAGGATGATGCGGCCGATGAACTCCGGGCGACGCGAAAATTCGTTGATCACCTGAATCAGGTGCTGACCGGGCAGATCATTCGGGTGTGCCTTGCCGGCGAACATGAACACCACCGGACGGCCGGCGATGTTCAACAGGCGTTCCAGCCGCTGCGGGTCCGAGAACAGCAGGGCGGCGCGTTTGTAAGTGGCGAAGCGGCGTGCGAATCCGATCGTCAGCACGTCCGTTTCATGCGGCGAGAGGTGCTGGGTCATGCGTTCGATCAGGACGTCGGAAAGGCCATTGCGGCGACACTGCAAGGATACACGGCGGCGCACATCCTCCAGCAGTTCCGCTTTCAGCGACTGACGCAGGCTCCAGAAACTGTGGTCGGGGATATGGTCGATGCGCTGCCAGTAATCCTCGTTGATGAGCTCGTTGCGCCATTCCCGTCCGAAACGCATGTCATACAGGTTCATCCAGTCGCGCGCGAGGAAGGTGGCGACGTGCACGCCGTTGGTGACATGGCGAACGGGGTTCTCACGATGCGGAATCTGCGGCCACACATAGCTTTCCATCTGCGAGGCGACACGACCGTGAATACGGCTGACACCGTTATGAAAACGTGAGCAGCGCAGGGCCAGCGAGGTCTGATTGAAACCGTGCGAGTTGCTTGGGCTGGCGCCGAGCTGGAGGAATTCCTCCATGCTGATACCGAGTTCCTTGATGTAATCGACAAAATAGGCGGAGATCAGATTGTGGTCGAAAATATCATGGCCGGCCGCGACCGGGGTATGGGTGGTGAAC
>JBFEJM010000021.1:0-12474 GCA_041553175.1 Gammaproteobacteria bacterium
CCTCTTCTTGAGAGGACCATCCATACGCAGTGAGGCTGAATGCGATGGCGCCGATCCGCTCTGGAAGCGTTGCCAGCGAGGAGGTATCCCATGTCTCATTCACACGTCTCCCGGCCTTTTATACGTGGCAGGACGTCCCGATCATCACTGTACTTCTGGCGGTTCTGGGCGGCATTTCTGTTGCTGGCGCTGTTCGCACTGGGCGGTCAGCATGCCCATGCCGGGGTCGAGCCGCAGGAACTGGTGCGGCAGGCTTCCGACCGAATCCTGGCTACCTTGAATGACGAATCCGACCTGCTCGCAGAGGATCCGCAGCGACTCTATCAGCTGGTTGACGAGGTTCTTGTCAACCATATGGATTTCGAGCGGATGTCGCGCTGGGTGCTGGGCAAACACTGGAAGGCGGCGAATGCCGAGCAGCGTACACAGTTTGTCGCCGAGTTCCGCCGCTTGCTGGTCAGGACCTATGCCGCCGCGTTGGCAGGTTATAGCGGGCAGGAAGTCGCCTATTTACCCCTGCGCGAAACCCGCATCGACAACGAAGTGGTTGTGCGTACCGAAATACATCAACCGGCCGGCCCCCCTATTCCGGTGCACTACAATCTGTACCTGCGCAACGGCGTGTGGAAGGCCTATGATGTGCGGATCGACGGTATCAGTCTGGTGGCCAACTATCGAGCGACCTTCGGGGCAGAGGTTCGTGTCGCCGGCATCGATGCATTGATTCAAACGCTGTCGGCGCGGAATCAGCAGGCGCTCAGCAGTCTTTGATGTTTGTCATGGGCGCGGGACTTGTCTGTCCGTGTCCTCTCTCGCTACTCTCAGCGGCTACAGACATCCTTTGCGTCGTCGCCCACCGCCGGTCATCCGCATGCATATTATTCGTTTTGTTGCCAACCAGCTGGCGCCACTCACCTTGCTGGGAGCAGTGCTTGCCTTTCTGTATCCACCGCTGTTTCTGATATTCAAAACCAGTTTCCTGTGGTTCTTCGCCGCGACGATGTTTGCACTGGGAATCGTATTGGAGCCGGCGGAACTGCGCGCGACTGTGCGCGAGCCCGGCAGAATCGGCTTGGGCGTGCTGACCCAGTTCACCGCGATGCCATTGCTGGGATTCGCGGCCGCGCTACTGCTGCCGTTGCCGGATTCAATCGCGTTGGGATTTATCATCGTCGCCTGTGCACCCGGTGCGATGGCCAGCAACGTGATCGTGTACCTTGCCGGGGGCGCGGTTGCCTATTCGGTGGCTTTGACAACGGTCGCCACCTTCCTGTCGCCAGTACTGACGCCGGCCCTGGTGAAGTTGCTCGGTGGTGTGTTCTTCGAAATCGAGTTCTGGCCGATGATGCGGACCATTCTGCTGACGGTTCTGCTGCCTTTGCTGGCCGGCATGCTGCTGCGACGCCGACTGGGTAGCGGCCTGGCGTTCGCCCGTGAACTCGCGCCCGCTGTCGCCGCCGTTGCGATCGTTATCATCTGCAGTTATGCCGTCGCCGCCAATCAGGCACGGATCGCCAATCTCGGTCCACTGGTGATGGTGGCGGTTATCGCTGTGAACGCATTGGGGTATGCCGCGGGCTGGTGGTTAGCGCGTCTCTACGGCTTCGATTTCAGACACCGCTTGGCATTGGCGATCGAAATCGGCATGCAGAACGCCGGGCTTGGTGTCGCCTTGGCGTTAAAACACTTTCCACCCGAGACCGCACTACCAGGTGCTCTGTTCGCGTTCTGGTGCATCCTGACGGCTGCCGGCGCCAGTGGATATCTGCGGCGCAAAACCGTCACCTTCTGACGCTAATTTGTCGCTATACATCCTGTTGTGACCAAGCTCGGTAGCCCTGTAAAACGACCGATTAAAACGATTATTCTTGTTTTTCATGGCGTTCCGTCAGGGGTAGGTTAGTTGGCACGTCCCCTGCATTTACAAGAACTAAGAGCAAGGATGGCCGCTCAAGGATTTACAGAGCTGGCCGCTGGATGTAACAGGACAGGGCAGTCGAGTTGGTTGTGGCATGAGTCCGGGCGGGTTTGAACCCAAAAATACCGAGCCATGCAGGACCGTTGTTGACACGGTGTGCAGAGCCGCAATGCGGAACTCCTAAAGTGTCGCTCAGTCCATAAAGGTGAGACCGCAGGTTCAATCAAGCGGGCTCATGCCACAGACGATTCTACTGCCGCTGGTTTGTGAACGACTCCTCCGACGCTGAAAAGCGTTTTTCACCCCACCATTTTGGTGGGGTTTTTTTTGCGCGCTGTCTGGTCGCAGGGGGTCAGGACAGCGTCGCCGGCAGGAGTTTCGTCAGTGCCTGTTTTTCCGCTACAGCTGAGCCGCCCAAGGCAAATCCGAGCAGAGACCCGTCAGCGCCGACAAAACGGGCGCGAGTACCATCGGCGAGTCGTTCCACTGCCCATTCCCCTTCGCTGCCGAGCGCCGGTGGGGAGACAACGAGAGGGTAACTCGGGGTCTTAACGACCACTGGCATGGCTGGGTAGGACACCGGTGTGGATTGTCCCGCAACTGTTCGGGCAAGCGCGCGGGCGGCATGCATGATCGGCATCACGAAGGGCAACACCAGCCCGTCGACCTCCGCGCAATCGCCCAGCGCGTAGACATCCGGTGCGGACGTCGCCAGCATCCTATCCGTAACGATGCCGCGATTGATCTCAAGTCCCGCGTCCTTTGCCAGCTGGACTCGGGAGCGCAAACCGATCGCACTCAGTACGGCATCCGCCTGTAGCGCCGTTCCGTCTTTCAATCTGACATCAAAGCCTTTGTCTGTGCGATCGACGTTCGTTACCGATGTGCCGAGATGCCAATCAACGCCTGCATGCGTCAACGCATCGCGTATTGCGACACCAACCTCTTCAGGTACCAGGCGTCCCAGTGGTTGCGGCGCGAGATCAATGACCGAAACGGAGAAATCCGCCCCGACCAGATCATTGGCGAATTCGCAGCCGATAAGTCCACCGCCCAGAATGACAATGCGACGCTTGCCCGCGATCGCTGATCGAAAGCGCGCATAGTCGGTTCGATCATTCACCGTCAACACCGCATCAGCGCCACTACCCTGTAAAGATATGCGAAAAGGGTCGGCGCCAAGAGCGAGAATCAGTTTTGAATACGGCTGATCACCGCGTGATGTGCGCAGCGACTTCGCAGAGATATTCAGGCCGGTGACTGCTGTGTCAGCCTGAATTTCCGCTTTCAATTGTATTGCCATCTGCTCTGCCGTCGAAAGCAGCAGTGAATCGGCTGTTTTACCCTGAGCCAATGCGTTGGACAGCATCGGTTTGGAATAATAGCCGCCATCATCGGTCGTCAGCAGGACCAAGGGTGTTTCGGCGTCGAGTTTGCGGAACTCCCGGGCGACGGTGTAACCCGCCAGCCCGGTTCCGACAATCACTATAGGCTGCATGTCCATCATGCCGAATCAGGCGACTTCGACCATTTCAAAATCGGCCTTGCTGACGCCACAGTCCGGGCATTCCCAGCTATCGGGTATGTCTTCCCAGCGGGTGCCGGCGGCGATGCCGTCGTCCGGCATGCCCTGGGCCTCGTCATAGATGAATCCACATACAACACATTGCCACTGTTTCATTGCGCTTTCCTCTTGATTGGTTAATTTATCAGTTGTTCATGCCGTGACGCCGAAAAGCATCAGCCATTCACTCTGGCCAGCGCCTCGCGGTAATGGTTTGCGTGGCGCTCTTCCACCTTTGCCAATGCAGCGAAGCGCTTGGCCGCTTTGGCCAGGACCGCGCGAAACTGTTCCGCGTGCTCGCGCGACTCGCTGATCTGCTCATCAAATTCTCGAACGGCGTCATCCCGCTGCTCCTGTTCGGCCAAGTGGCGGAACTTCGGGTACATTTCCGTGTACTCATAGGTCTCGCCGGCGATGGCCAATTCCAGGCATTTAGCCGGATTCAGCTGGGCCGCCGGATAGAGCAGGTCCATGTGGCCGAAGGCGTGCTGAACCTCTTGTGCGGCAGTCGCCTCGAATATCTGTGCCGATTCTTCGTCACCCTGGGCGCGGCACACGCGGGCAAAGTACGTGTATTTAATGTGAGCCATGGACTCACCGGCAAAGGCGGCCTCGATGTTCTGCACGGTAACGGATTCTTGCTGGTTCATCTGTATCCCTCCAAAGGAGTTGGTTTGATTGCGACGGGATACAGGTTAAAGGGCGCTTGTTTATTAATCTAATTGATTATAGTTATTTATATAATAGTTATTGGCTATGATTGATGCCGCTCACACAGGCTCTACGCTGCTCAGCCCGCAACTCAGGACCGCGCTCTTAAGTGCCTCGATGGCTTTGGGGCGCGGGAAACTTGTACGCCATACCAGTGCGACGATCCTCTGGGGCTCCGGCGGCGAGAACCGCCGAATGCTGACCAGCCGCTGCGCATAGCGATCCGCGCCCGCGGCGGTGGCGGGCAGGACCGTTACCCCCATGCCGCTTGCCACCATGTGGCGAATGGTCTCCAGCGATGTGCCTTCAACGGTCTGGGTCAGGCCTTTCTGACTCACCTGCTGGACACAGGCGGGGCAGGCGTCCAGAACCTGGTCGCGAAAGCAATGGCCACTCCCGAGCATGAGCAGGTTCTCCTGCGCCAGTTCGGCGGTTGCGACCTGATCGCGCTCGCGCCATGGATGGCTACTGGGGATAAGAGCCACAAAGGGTTCTTTGTACAAGGGCAATGTGACCAGGCCGGGCTCCTTGAATGGCAAGGCGATGAGAATGGCGTCAAGTTCACCCTGGCGCAGGCGCTCGCTCAGACGGGCCGTGAAATTCTCTTCAATCACCAGCGGCATCTGCGGCGCCTGTTCGTGCAAGGTCGGAATCAGATTCGGAAACAGGTAGGGGCCGATGGTATAGATGGCGCCGAGCCGCAGCGGACCCAGTAGTTGGTCCCGGCCATCCTCCGCCAATTGTTTTATCGCAGCCGCCTCTTCCAAAACGCGTTGTGCCTGTTCCACTATGCGCTCGCCGACACGGGTCAATGACACCTCATGTTTACTGCGTTCGAAGAGTTCGACGCCGAGTTCGTCCTCCAGTTTTTTGATGGCAACACTTAATGTCGGTTGGCTGACGAAACAACTTTCGGCGGCACGACCGAAATTGCGCTGCTGGGCCAGCGCGACAATATAGCGCAATTCCGTGAGTGTCATTGTTCAGTCTGTCTGCAGAGTGATATTTAGCCAGTCGCGTGGGCGTAGAAAATCGCTGTATAGACGCGCTTCTTCTGTGCCAGGCTGCGGCTGCCAGTCATAGCGCCAAGCCACTTTGGGTGGAAGTGACATCAGGATCGATTCAGTGCGCCCGCCCGATTGCAGGCCGAACAGTGTTCCTCGATCGTAGACGAGATTGAATTCAACATATCGACCGCGCCGATAGAGTTGAAATTCCCGCTCGCGCTCGCCATAGGTAATGTCTCGGCGACGTTCGACGATAGGGACATAGGCGGGAAGATAGCTGTCGCCAATGCTGCGCATGAACTCGAAACTGCGCTCGAATCCCCAGTTGTTCAGGTCATCGAAGAAAAGGCCGCCGATTCCGCGCGGTTCATTGCGATGCTTGAGAAAAAAATAGTCATCACACCATTTTTTATAGCGGGGATAGACGTCTTCACCGAACGGCATGCAGGCGGCGTGTGCAGTGCGATGCCAGTGTGCGGCATCCTCCTCAAATCCGTAATAAGGCGTCAGATCGAAACCGCCGCCGAACCACCAGACCGGATCGGCATCGGGCTTGCGCGCAACGAAAAAGCGGACATTGGCATGTGAGGTCGGGATATAGGGATTGCGTGGATGGATGACGAGCGATACGCCCAGTGCAGCAAAATCGCGTCCCGCGAGTTCGGGTCGATGCGCTGTTGCCGACGCCGGCAGGCCGGGGCCGTATACCTTGGAAAAATTGATACCTGCTTTCTCAAACAGGGCGCCCTCCTCCAATACCCGTGAACGGCCGCCGCCGCCCTCCTCCCGCTGCCAGGCGTCCTCCCGAAAATCCGTTCCGTCGAGCGCGGCCAGGGAGGCGGATATTCGATCCTGCAACTCCAGCAGGTAGTTCTCGACGGCGGAGATATCTGGCTTCGACATACGCTGTTCGATCCGGGCGGCACACTGTGTCGCGGATGATACACCAGTCGAAAAGCCAGTTCAGGCGTCGCCGCGGCGAGGACACCGCTGTTTCAGGTGATCTATGCCGCCGGTACCTGTGTTTCCAGCGTGACACGATTGCGGCCAAGCCGCTTGGACAGATAGAGGGCGCTGTCTGCGCGCGCCAGCAGCTCTTCCGGTGCCTCGCCAGGGCGGTAGTTGGCGACACCCAACGAGAGGGTAATGCCACCAATTGATTTTTGCGTGTCGGTGCGGCGCAGGCGTTGCTGCTGAACGCGGGAGCGTAATGACTCTGCGACCGCGAGCGCGCCACGCAGTGGTGTGTCAGGCAGCAGGATCGCAAATTCCTCGCCGCCGTACCGGGCCACCATGTCCTGTCCTTTCAGCGCACCCCGCAGTGTTTCGGCAACAAAACGCAGTAGTTTGTCACCCATGATGTGTCCGTGATTGTCATTGAAATGTTTGAAGTGATCGATGTCGGCCATGATCAGGCACAATTCGCGGCCGCTTTCGTGCGCAATGCGACTCTGTTCGAGGAGTGCGAGATCGAACGCTTTGCGGTTGGCAAGATGAGTGAGAGCGTCCGTGCTGGCTTCCTGGCGTGCCTCGGTTAGCTGCTGGCGGAGTTCGTCCAGCTCCTGATTGGTCGACTGAAGCTGCTGTTCGAGCTGCTTGTTGGCCTCCAGCATGCCCTGGGTTTCGTCCATGAATTCATTGACCAGACGTCGAAACTCGGCCGTACTCAGGTCTTGAGCCAGGCGACCGTGATAGGTCTCCAGTACCGTACCGTAGTGCTGTGCCTGACCGCCTGATTCGATCAGCTGCCGCATGACTGTCGATACCAGGGTTCGGACTTCGGTGCGCATCTGGTCGGCGATTTTCTCCTCGCTGTTGCGGAAGTATTCGTCGTACAGCTCGTCGCTGAGCTCGGTCGTAATGCGCTGCTGCTCGCTGAGAATATTGTCGATGACTTGCTTGAGTGGCGTGTTTTGGCCGCTGACATAGTCATACCAGACCGCATAGTGGTTCGGAGTGGCCGGAATGCCGTTGCGTGCCATCAAGGGCAAGGCGAGACGGATATACTCCGCCGCCTGTTCAGCTGTCTCACAATAATCCATGGTTTTGTTATTCCTCAGATCCCGCCAAAACCCCCTTGGCAGGACGTGAATGTTTTAAGAAACCGGTGCTTGGTATCGGTTAACCAAGTCTGTATCGGTAGTGAGCGAATGCGATGCAGGAGTGATGCCAGATTTTGTGACGCATTACCCGCCGCGCACGATGGCGCCGCTAAGTCCGTCACGTATTTCGCTTGGTCGGCGGCGTTGGCCCAACGAACCGGGCAGGACGTAATCGATTAAACCGGTGAAGTATCGGTGTACTTTGGTCGGTGTGCGGGCGGGTTCCCGTCCGCGGGGATTTGCGCTGGTCGACACCAGAGCGCCACCGAAACTTCGGCACAGCGCCGCTGTCCCCGCATGTGCCGTGACCCGCACTGCGAGTGTCGCGTGTCGCCCGCGCAACCAGAGCGGTACCTCGGGTCGAGCCGGCAGCAGCCAAGTGACGGGTCCCGGCCAGGTCGCTTCCACACGGCGCCTGATGGCGGGTGTGAGCGGTTGCAGAAAGGTGGCCAGTTGTGCGAAGTCGGCGGCTATCAGGATCAGCCCGGCTTCCATCGGTCGTTGCTTGAGTTCCAGGATTCGCATCACCGCGGCGGCATTGAGCGGGTCGCAGCCCAAGCCGTAGACGGCCTCGGTCGGATACGCGATAACACCGCCGGCATCGAGGATCTGCGTGGAGCGGCGTAAATGCCAGGGGTGCGGACAGGCCAGAGCCGAATGCGGCGTCGCCCTACTCTTCGTTGTCGCTCGCGGATTCATACGGCTCGCTGAAACTGCAGTCCTTTTGCGGGCACACCTTTTCGGTGCCGCGACGCTTGGTGGTTTTCAACGTGAGTATGGGCCAGCCACAGCTTGGACACGGCTCATCAATCGGTTCGTTCCAGACCGCGTACTTGCAGTCGGGGTAGCTCGAACACGAAAAGAAGATTTTACCGTTGCGCGATTTGCGCTTGAGCATCGTGCCCTTCTTGCACTCCGGGCAGGTAACGCCGGTATCCGTCGGCTGTTCGAGCGGTTCGATATGCCGGCAGTCGGGATAGTTGCTGCAACCGATGAATTTGCCGTAGCGCCCATGGCGGATGATCAGATCCGATCCGCAGGCGGGGCATTGGCGGCCTTCCACTTTTTCCGGCTCCGCGCTGGCCTGGTCATCGTCGATGTTGCGGGTGTAATCGCAGTCGGGGTAGCCGCTGCAGCCAACGAAGCGGCCGCGCCTGCCCAGACGGATGTTGAGTGGCTTGCCGCATTTCGGGCAGTCTTCGTCCAATGCTTCAGTGGTGACGTCTTTACGTGAAACGCTTTCTTCCTTGTCCTTGACCAGTTTCTGAAACGGTTTCCAGAAACTCTTCATCAAGGGGATCCATTCACGCTCGCCACGTGATATCTCGTCGAGATCGTCTTCAAGCGATGCGGTAAAGGTGTAGTCGACATACTGCGTGAAATGCTGTGTCAGAAACTTGCTTACCACACGGCCGACGTCAGTGGGCTGGAAGCGACGCTTATCCAGCGTCACGTACTCGCGCGCGAGCAATGTCGAAATAATGCTGGCGTAGGTCGACGGCCGGCCGATACCGTGTTCTTCCAGCGTTTTGACCAGACTCGCCTCGGTGTAGCGGGGCGGCGGTTCCGTGAAATGCTGTTCCGGACGAATGGCAAGCAGCTTGACGATGTCGCCTTTCTTCATGGGCGGCAGCAATTTGTCATCA
This sequence comes from Gammaproteobacteria bacterium, assembly GCA_041553175.1. Taxonomy (GTDB): domain Bacteria; phylum Pseudomonadota; class Gammaproteobacteria; order Thiohalobacterales; family Thiohalobacteraceae; genus JAHJQQ01. The sequence continues at coordinate 8,949 of JBFEJM010000021.1, forward strand.
CCGTCGCCCTTACTGTCGTCAAGGCTCTCCTGGTAAACGGCCATGAAGCCGGGGTTGGCGATGGTCGAACCGGTCGCGCGCAGCGAATTACCGTCGCCACAGCCGAAGTCGACGCCGACGGTGTCGATGGTGGCGTGGATCATCTGGCAGGCGATGGTGCGTTTCCAGATCAGATCATAGAGTTTGAACTGATCAGCCGTCAGATAATCCTTGATTGTATCCGGGGCCTGCTCCGCTAAGGTCGGTCGGACGGCCTCATGCGCCTCCTGGGCGTTCTTTGCTTTGGTCTTATAGGTGCGCGGGGCGGCAGGGAGGTTGTCTTTGCCGTAACGCGTCTCGATAAGAGCGCGTATCTCGTCTATCGCTTCATTGGCGAGATTGACCGAATCGGTACGCATGTAGGTGATGAGACCGACCGCGCCGGAACCGATGTCGATACCTTCGTACAACTGCTGTGCGACCCGCATGGTGCGGCTGGCAGAGAAGCCGAGCTTGCGCGAGGCCTCCTGTTGCAGCGTTGATGTCGTGAAGGGCGCCGACGGGTTGCGCTTGCGCTGTTTTTTCTCAACCGCCGCGACGACCAGCTGGCCCTGGGCGGCATCGGTCAGTTCCTGTGTGACGCTCTTGGCTTTGTCACCGCGCCCGATGGCGAACTGGGTCAGTTTCTTGCCATGAAATTCGTTCAGTTTGGCGACGAAGCCCTGCTTATCCTTTTCGAGATCCGCTTCGATGGTCCAGTACTCGCGCGGCTTGAACGCCTCGATCTCGTCCTCGCGCTCGACGATCATGCGCAAAGCGGGGCTTTGCACGCGCCCCGCCGACAGTCCGCGGCGAATTTTCTTCCACAACAAGGGAGACAGATTGAACCCGACCAGGTAGTCCAGCGCGCGTCGGGCCTGCTGGGCATTGACGAGATCCATGGACAGCTCGCGCGGGTGTTCGACCGCATCGTTGACGGCGCGTTTGGTGATCTCGTGGAAGACGACGCGATGAACGGCCTTATCCTTGAGCAGCTTGCGATCGTGCAGGATCTCGAACAGATGCCAGGAAATGGCCTCGCCCTCGCGATCCGGGTCAGTCGCCAGGTACAGCGCGTCGGATTTCTTCATCGCCTTGACGATGCTGTCGACATGCTTGGCATTCTTGTCGATCAATTCGTACTTCATGGCGAAGTCGTGGTCCGGATCAACCGCGCCGCCTTTCGGCACCAGGTCGCGGACGTGTCCATAGGACGCCATCACCTCGAAATCCTTGCCCAGGTATTTCTTGATGGTCTTGGCTTTGGCCGGGGATTCGACAATGACCAGATTTTTGCTCATGCCGGTGTCGCAGAGTCTCGGGTTAGGGTGAACTTAGTGCGCGCTTCGGTCGGAACACCGGCCTGAGCGCAGCGCGTAGGTATATACGGGTCGCATCGTCTGAGCAATATGGAGGTGGAGAAGGGGCGGCTAATGGGGTCGATGGCGTGGACCGGAATCAGTGCAGCGTACCGGCAACGTTGTCGAACACCAGATCCTCCATCCAGGCGTAAGCGGCTTCATGGCCAGGTTCGTCGAACAGCACCATCAGAATGATCCATTTCAATTGCTCGATATCCATATCGTCGGAATCCAGCGCCAGAACGCGGTCGATAATGAGTTCCCGGCTGGCCGGCGTCAGAATTCCCATCTGTTCCAGAAACATCAGGAAGCCGCGGCACTCAAGATCGAGATATTCGATCTCACGGTCGGTAAAAAGACGGATACTGTGGGCAGTGGGGTGCACCGGTTGCCCGGCTTCGCGCTGGCGGGCCAGCCCTTCCAGCCATTCAAACGCCTTATTTACCTCGCTGGGTGGGAAACCCGCCTCCAGGAGTTCGACATGCAGGGACTCGCGGTCGGGGTTGCTGCCGGTCTCGTCATCCATGTAATAGTTATCAAACAGATACATAAGAACGTCCAGCACGCTTTCTTTCATTTCAACCTCGTGTTTCGCTGCGGACATAGCGCCCGCCGGCCCTGGAAACCACATGACCCTCTAGTTCCAGGATCAGGAGCATGGAGGAAACGGCAGCCGCCGTCAATCCGCTGCGGACGACCAACTGATCGACGGATATGGAGTCAAATCCCATTAATTCAAGTAGATGGGAGTGCTCGGGGGAGAGAGTTGGGTTTTCCGCGGGTATTGTTGCGTGGGGGGTAGCAGGCGCGGGGTTCAGCGCACCGGCGAGGGCGCCCAGTTCCTCTAATATATCCTCTGCTGTTTCCACCAGCTTGGCGCCCTGGCGGATCAGGGCGTGGCAACCGCGTGCCAGCGGGTTATGGATTGAGCCCGGGATCGCGAACACCTCGCGTCCCTGCTCCAACGCGTGGCGAGCGGTAGACAGGGAGCCGGATCGGACGGCGGCTTCAACCACGAGCGTCCCGAGACTCAAACCGCTGATGATGCGGTTTCGACGTGGAAAGTTTTCCGGTCTAGGGGGCGTTCCGGTGGGAAATTCCGATACCAGTACCCCGCCAGCGGCGACGATCTCATGGGCCAGATCCCGGTGGCGTGCCGGATAGACCCGATCGAGGCCGGTTCCCATGACGGCGACCGTAAGGCCCGATCGGTCCAGCGCGCCACGATGGCTGGCGCCATCGATTCCCAACGCCAGTCCACTGGTGATGGTCAGGCCGACCCCGGCCAGAAAACCGGCGAAATCACGGGCCGTTTCCTGGCCGCCGGGACTGGGGTTGCGACTGCCGACTATGGCCAGCTGGGGCGAGTGGAGTACGGCAGGGTCGCCGTGTATGAACAGAAGCGGCGGCGCTGCGGGCGTCTCGGCCAGCAGCAACGGGTAATCGGACGTGCCCCAGCGGATGATGTGATTGCCGGGCTGTTGCGACCAGGCGATATCCTCATCGACTGCATTCCAGTCAGGGGCGCGCAGGTAGCGTCGCGCGGGCGCGGGGAGTGTGTTGTGTTCAGCGGTTCGGCTGATGAAGCATCTTTCAGGCTCGACCCCGCTTTCCAGCAGGCCGGTCAAGGTAGCCGACCCTATGCCCGGTGCGCGCAGCAAGGCAAGCCAATGGCGCAGCCGCTCGATGTTGCCGCTGCTCATAAACGAAACAGCGCGGCACCCGGTGGGGTGTCGCGCCGTGTCGAGGGTCTCGATCTGGGATCAGGGGCTGCTGACGTAATCGAGCACATGGATGGGCCGGGTCGCTTCCATGACTAACCCGTAGCTCACCTTGTCAAAGGTGCGGAAGATCATTAACAAGCCGGCATCCTCTTCCGGCAGCGTAACCGTGTCCTTCAGATCCGGTGTCACCGTATCCGGAACCTCCTCACCCGCCTGGCTGATACGCAGGACGTGACCGGTTTCCATGTTGTCGTTGGCGCCACGGTTGATAACCACTATCTGATAACGGCCGATCTGGCTGACGCCGTCATGCACCGCAATGATTCGGCCCCTGGTGTCGCTGGCCGGTGCATGCGGCGTGAAACTGGCGTGAATCTCGTCCTGGGTGATCGGCTTCAGACGGTCGCCAATAGATACTTCGCG
>JBFEJM010000022.1:0-12227 GCA_041553175.1 Gammaproteobacteria bacterium
GCCTGCGAGGTGAGGGTGCGGATCGGTGGCTTGGAGTTTCGCCCGGGGCTGTGGCCCACGCTGGTAGCATTGATTCTGCTGGCCTTGTTGCTGTCATTGGGCTTCTGGCAACTGGACCGTGCCGACCAGAAGCGCGCGCTGTTGGATGCCTACGGCGACCGGCCGGGCGATGCGCCGGTGCGCCTGACCCGGGATTTCTCGCCCGACCGGGATTGGCGTTTCCGCCGGGCGATGGCCGAAGGCGAATATGATGCCGATCATCAGTTCCTGCTGGACAATCGCGTATATCAGGGTCGGGTCGGCTACCATGTCCTGACGCCGTTGAAACTGACGGATTCCGGTGTCGTGGTGCTGGTCAATCGCGGCTGGGTGCCGCAGGGCGTAACCCGCGCCGATCTGCCGGCACTCCCGGTTTCGCGGCGTTCAGCTCAGGCGGTTGAGGGGCTGATCGACTTTCAGCCGGAGCGTGTGTTTGTTCTGGGTGAGGGTGAGGACCGCGCGCCAGGCTGGCCAAAGGTGTTACAGCAGATCAGGCTCGATCTGCAGGCGACGCAGCTGGGTGAAACCCTGTTGCCTGTCATGCTGCTGCTTGGAGAGGATCAGCCGGACGGTTTCGTGCGCGATTGGCGACCGGTCGTGTTCGGGCCGGAAAAACATGTCGGTTATGCCGTGCAGTGGTTCTCGCTGGCGGCGGTATTGGCGGTGCTTTACTTATGGGTGAATCTGCATCGATCGGACACCGATGCAGCGACTGACAAGTCGAATGATTGAAGGCGTATGTGATGATGGTTGCAACAGCAAACAGTAGTGGTGACAAACGGTCGCGATTGACGCTCGTGCTGATCTTCGCGCTTTTCCTGCTTCCCTTCCTCGGTGCCTGGGTGATGAATTTCTTCGGCGACTTCGCGCCCGAAGCGACCACCAACCACGGCGCGCTGGTGCAGCCGGTGCTGCCGATACACGCGACCGGACTGATCGATGTGCAGGATAAGGTATTGGACAGCGAATACTTTCAGGGTAAATGGACGCTGGTCTATCCGTTGGCGGGCGACTGCGACGATGTCTGTCATCAGGTGTTGTACGTGCTGCGGCAGGTGCGCCTCGCCCAGGGCAAGAATATCGACCGGGTGCAGCGGCTGTTTCTGCTGCAAACGGCTTCCACGCCGGACTGGGTGGCGGAGGTGCGGCAGCATTATCCCGGTCTGACCGTTGTCCGTCCTGCGGGCGCCGAGGTTGCGAGCGAGTTTCCGGCGCCGGGTCGCATCTATCTGGTGGATCCGTTGGGTAATCTGATGATGGAGTATGCCGTCGACGTCGATGCGCGCGGCATGGTCAAGGATCTCGAGCGGCTGCTGCGCATTTCCTATGTCGGGTGAAGCATATAACCGCATTTGCAACAAGCTTATGCCCAGACGGGCTTGGTATTAGAATACGCGCCTGAGGATCGACGGTGGAGAATATCAACGTGGCAACAGCAGTATCGGACGCGAGCCTGGCGTGGCGCGACTATGTCGGCCTGTGCAAGCTGAAGGTCGTCGCGTTGATCGTGTTCACCGCCATTGTCGGCATGTTCCTGGCCGTTCCCGGCATGGTGCCTCTGCAGTCGCTGGTCTTCGGCACCCTGGGTATCGGCATGGCGGCGGCGTCCGCCGCGGCCATCAATCATCTGGTCGATCAGCATGTCGATGCGCAAATGGCGCGTACCAGCAACCGGCCGCTGCCGACCGGTCATCTGACCTCGCGCAACTGCCTCTGGTTTGCGTTGGCGCTGGGCGCGCTGGCGATGCTGATTCTGGTCGTGTTCGTGAACACGCTGACAGCGGTGCTCACATTCCTGTCGCTGATCGGTTATGCGGTCGTCTATACCATGTACCTCAAGCGCGCCACGCCGCAGAACATTGTCATCGGTGGCGCGGCCGGTGCCGCGCCACCCGTACTGGGCTGGACGGCGGTCACGGGGCAGGTCGATCCGCACGCGCTGCTGCTGTTCCTGATCATTTTCGTCTGGACGCCACCGCATTTCTGGGCGCTGGCCATTCACCGGCGCAGCGAATACGCCAAGGTCGATATCCCCATGCTGCCCGTGACGCATGGGGTCGCCTTCACCCGGCTGCAGATTCTGCTCTATACGGTGTTGCTGATCGCCGTCAGTGTGATGCCGTACGCGACCCACATGAGTGGGTTGTTGTACCTGGTCGGTGCATTGGGGCTGGGGCTTGGCTTTCTGCGCCACGCGCTCAAGCTGATGCGCAACGATCAGGCGGCGATGCCGACCTTTGGCTATTCCATTCTTTATCTTATGGGTATATTCGCCTTTCTGCTGGTCGACCACTATGTTCCCTGGCTGGTGGCGCTGGTCGCCTGAACCGGCCTGCAACGGGGGTCAACCCCGTCCTTTCGCGGCAGTTCGTCTACACTTCTAATCTCTCACGGCCCCATCCCGGGTCGGGCGGGCGGCATGCCCGGGTTTCTTGGCTTCAGGGGCCGCGGTAGTTTGCGCAGGGAATCACCCTATATTAGAATGTCCTGATATTTTGCTTCGGTGCACGGGCCCCCGCGTGCCGGAAATCCTTGAGTACGAACGAGGCGCTTTATGGCACAGGGTGCGGTGACGGGTACGCAGCAGTATAACTATGCGGTTATCCGCAAGTTTGCTGTGATGGCAATGGTGTGGGGTGTGCTGGGTATGGCGGCCGGCTTGTATGCCGCGCTCGAACTTGCCTATCCCCTGCTCAACATGGGAATCGCCGAAATCACCTTCGGCCGCCTGCGTCCGGTGCATACGACGCTGGTGATTTTCGGATTCGGCGGCAGTGCGTTGTTTGCGACGTCCTATTACGTCGTACAACGCACCTGTCAGGCCCCCCTTTACAGCGACATGCTGGCGAACTTCACCTTCTGGGGCTGGCAGGCCGCCATCGCCCTGGGTGCGCTCAGCTACATGTTCGGCTACACCCAGGCGAAGGAATACGCCGAGTTCGAATGGCCGATCGATATTCTGATCACGGTGGTCTGGGTCGCCTACTTCTGGGTCTATGTGCAGACTCTGAAGCGGCGCTCGCAGCCGCATATCTATGTCGCCAACTGGTTCTACATGGCCTTCATCCTGGCCACCGCCATTCTGCACATCTTCAACAACATCGCCGTGCCGGTCGGTTTGTTCACGTTGAAGTCCTACTCGATGTACTCGGGTGTGCAGGACGCCATGACCCAATGGTGGTACGGCCATAACGCCGTCGGCTTCTTCCTCACCGCCGCCTTCCTCGGCATGATGTACTACTTCGTGCCCAAGCAGGCCGGGCGTCCGGTCTACTCCTATCGCCTGTCCATCATCCATTTCTGGGCGCTGGCGTTCCTGTACATGTGGGTCGGTGCGCATCACCTGCACTGGACCGCGCTGCCGGACTGGACCTCCACCCTGGCCGCGACATTCTCCATCATGCTGCTGCTGCCGTCCTGGGGCGGCATGATCAACGGCATCATGACCCTGTCGGGTGCCTGGAACAAACTGCGTACCGATCCGATCATGCTGTTCATGATCACCTCGCTGTCGTTCTACGGCATGTCGACCTTCGAAGGTCCGCTGATGTCATTGAAGAGTGTGAATGCGCTGTCGCATTACACCGACTGGACCATCGGTCATGTGCATTCGGGTGCGCTGGGCTGGGTGGCCATGATTTCGTTCGGCTCCATGTATCACATGATTCCGCGTCTGTATGACACCAAGCTCTACAGCCTCAGGCTGGTGTACGTCCACTTCTTCCTGGCGACGATCGGCATTGTGCTCTACATCACTGCGATGTGGGTGGCCGGTATAGGTCAGGGTCTGCTGTTGCGCGCCTTCGACGATTTCGGTTCGCTGGCCTACACCTTCATCGAGACGGTGAGTTTCCTGCACAAGCCCTATGTCGTGCGTGCGCTGGGCGGTGGTTTCTTCGTCGCCGGCGTACTGGTGATGGCATACAACATCGGCATGACCATTTTGCAGGCGAAGCGCGAAGCGGCCGCCATCGAGGCAAAACTGGCCGCCAAGCTGGCGCGGGCGTGAGGAGAATCGAGTCGTGAAGTTCAAGCACGAGAGTATTGAAACCAATTCGGGTCTGTTGATCGCACTGACCATGGTCGTGATATCCATTGGCGGTCTGGTCGAGATCGTGCCGCTGTATTACATCGACAGCACTATTGAGCAGGTCGAAGGTGTACGTCCCTATACACCGCTGGAACTGCGCGGTCGCGATATCTACCAGCGTGAAGGCTGCTACCTGTGTCACTCGCAGATGATCAGACCGTTCCGCGACGAAATGCTGCGCTATGGACATTATTCGCTGGCGGCGGAAAGTCAGTACGACCATCCCTTCCAGTGGGGTTCCAAACGAACCGGTCCGGATCTGGCGCGAGTCGGCAACAAGTACTCGAACGAGTGGCATGTGGCGCATCTGATCGATCCGCGCGAGGTGGTGCCCGAGTCGATCATGCCGGGCTATCCCTGGTTGATGGAGCCGTTGGATTACGCCGACGTGGCTGATCGTATGCGTGCGCTGAAGTTTGCGGGCGTGCCCTATTCGGAGACGCAGCAGGAATACGACGCGAATATCGCCAGCTTCGGCGTCGATGTCGCCGACAAGCTCAATGTATTGCGCGCGGAAGAGAATCTCGTCCAGCAGGCCCAGACCGGGAATTATGACGGCGATCGCAGTCGTCTGACCGAGATGGACGCCCTGGTCGCCTATCTGCAGGTGTTGGGCACCATGGTCGACTTCAGCAAGTACGACGAAGGCCATTTTGCGGAATTCCGCTAAGCGTTCCGGCGACGGGCCTGCAGCAGTGCCGGCGGAGAAAGCGAGTGTCTGATTTCCTGCAATGGATCGGTCGTCTGGAAAACAGCAAGATTGTCGCGCTGATACTGTTCTTCGTGACCTTCTGCGGCATTCTGATCTATGTCTACACAGGCAAGCGCCGCCGTGACCGCCTGGAGTCGTACAAATATATTCCGTTCGCCGAGGACGAATCGTCTGATCAGGCGGATACACCTAAGGTAGATGAACGATGAGTGAAGCAAAGACGAAACAGCAGGGCGCAGTTCAGACCACCGGTCACGCCTGGGACGGCGATATTCAGGAGTTCAACAATCCGCTGCCGCGCTGGTGGTTGTGGGGCTTCTACGCCACAGTCGTGTTTGCGGTCGTCTACTGGATCATCTATCCCGCCTGGCCGGTCGGCAAGGGTTTCACAACTGGCGTGATGAACGACATCACCTTCACCGTGAACGGCGAACAGCGCACCATGCACTGGAATACCCGTGCCCTGCTTGCGCGCGATATGCAGGAAGGCAAGGAAGCGCTGCGCAGCAAGGAATACATGGAAAAGATCGCCGCCGCCGATTATGAGCAGATTCTTGGCGATCCCGACATGATGGCCTTCGTGCGTTCGGTGACCAAGGGCCTGTTCGGTGAAAATTGCGCGGCGTGCCACGGTGCCGGCGGCGCTGGCGTGATCGGGCTGTTTCCCAATCTGGCCGACGACGACTGGTTATGGGGTGGCAGCGTCGAGGAAATTCAGGCGACGCTCACCGTGGGGCGTGACGGGTATATGCCGGCTTACGCGCGCACACTTGATGATGCTCAGCTGGACGATGTGGCCAATTTCGTTCTGAGTCTGTCCGGACACGATGTGCCGGCCGACAAGGCCGTGCGTGGCCAGCGTCTGTTTGCGGGCGAGACGGGCGGCTGCTACTACTGCCATACGGCCGCCGGTACCGGCCTCAAGTCGCAGGGCTCCGCCAACCTGACCGACAACATCTGGACCATCGCGGATGTTCCGGCGCAGGCCGAACTGGCCGCTAAGGTCGATCTGGTCAAGGACATCATCCGCAACGGCGTCAGCCGCAAGATGCCGGCCTGGCAGGAGCGCCTGGACGAGAATCAGATCAAGCTGCTCACCGTGTATGTACACGAGCTCGGCGGAGGGCAGTGAATGAGTACTGAGTAGCATTTGAGCGTCGGATGGCAGTGATTTAAACCGCTGCCAGATTTTGTCATCCGGTGCTCTTCTCTCAGGACTCAGTACAACCTACTGATCCATGGCTGGCGGCACCTCACAAGAGCTCTATCACGCGCGCATTCCGATCTACCCACGATCGGTCAAGGGACGTTTCCGCACGGTCAAATGGGCCATTCTCGGTCTCGCCTACGGTGTGTATTTTCTTTTGCCCTGGCTGCGCTGGACCCGCACCGTCGGCAGCCAGCAGGCCGTTTCCTTCGATATCGAGGCGCGCCGCTTCTACCTTTTCGATCTCGTCGTTCATGCCCAGGACATATTCTGGCTCGCCGGCATTCTGGTGATCGCCGCGCTGCTGCTGTTTTTCGTGACCGGTATCGCCGGACGCGTATTCTGCGGTTATTTCTGCTTTCAGACGTTGTGGACCGATGTGTACGTTCTGATCGAACGAATGGTACAGGGCGAACGGCCGGCGCGTATCCGTCTGGACAAGATGTCGTGGAATCCAGAGAAGATCACCAAGAAATTGCTGACGCACGTTCTCTGGTTCATGGTGGGTCTATGGACCGGACTGACCTTTACGCTGTACTGGGGTGATGCGCCTGAACTGTTCAGACAGATCGTTACCGGCACGGCACCCTTTCCCGCCTATGCGACCACGCTGTTCCTGGCGCTGACCACCTATGTCATGGCGGGACTGGCGCGCGAACAGGTGTGCACCTACATGTGTCCCTATGCGCGTTTTCAGGGAGCGATGTTCGATCGTGACACCCTGATCGTGGCCTATGACGAGAAGCGCGGAGAGGGCGAGGCGGGCCGGCACAAGATCGCGCGCGGCTTCAAAAACAGAGAGGACCGCGCCATCGACGGTGCCGGTGACTGCATCGACTGCGGCTATTGTGTGCAGGTTTGTCCTGTCGGCATCGATATCCGCAATGGTCTGCAGTATCAATGCATCTCCTGCGCGCTCTGCGTCGATGCCTGCGATACGATCATGGATTCGCTGGGCTGGGAGCGTGGTCTCATCAAGTACACGTCGGAGCGGAGCCAGCAGGGTGAAAAGACGCAGTACTTCAAGGCCAAGAATGTTGCCTATGGAACATCGCTGCTGGTGGCCATTGTGGCGCTGGTGGCCAGTATCATCGGTGATGTTCCATTGGATTTCAGCGTGGCGCAGGTGCGCCAGCCCTTGTTTGTACAGTTATCTGACGGCCGCATTCAGAACAGTTATGAGATCAAGCTTAACAACAAGACCGATCGGCGTATTCCGTTTGAACTCGTGCTGGAAGGGTTGCCCGGCGCCGAACTCGACCTGGGCAATATGCAGAATCTGCACCTGCAGCCCGAACAGAGTCTGCGCCTGCTGATTCGTGTGCGTATGCGGCCGGGCCCGACTGCACAGAAGTCGCAGGAATTCGCACTGCTCATGCAGCCGCAGTCCGACAGCAATTTGCCTGTGCTGAGGCAGCTCACCCACTTCCACTGGTCAGGCGCGAGGTAGCTTATGCAGGTTCTGCTGACGATACCGCTCGGACTGGCGATCGAGCTGCTGATCTTCTTTCTGCTGCACCGCGTCATCGGTATGGCGGCGAAGGGTGCCGCGCTTATCGTGGGTCTGCTGGCGCTGGCGATTTACGTACCCTACGCCATTGTCGTCTGGCCCGGTGCCGATATCGTGGCCCTGCATGTAGCGATCTATTCGGTAGCCGCCTACGCACTCGGTTTGATTATGGGTTATCGCGAGACCGATAGCGGGGCCGGTTCATTCCACTGGGCGCCGACATTGATCGTCGCCTTTTTCGTGGTCCTGATATTGTTCAATTCCGTGCTCGTGGTGGTCGCAACGCGTGGCCTGCCGGCGCCGGTGGCCGACTGGTTGTTGCCGAAGACGGCGACGAAACATGAAGTCAGCTCGGCCTTTCCGGGTGTTGTGGAGCACGACTATCAGAAGAAGGAATCACAGTACAACGCCTATCTGAAACAGGTGGAAGAGCAGAGCCGGCGGGGATGGGTGGTGCGCAAAGGGTGGGTGGGCCCGGTGCGCGCCGGTCAGGCCGGCGTGTTTCAGGTCACGGTCGATGACAGGAACGGGGCGCCGATCACAGCCGCGCAGATCGAGGGCGGGTTTCTGCGGCCTTCCGATACCCGCCTGGACCAGCGCTTTGCGCTGGCGGAGATTTCACCGGGACAGTACCAGGTGGAGTTGACCTTGCCGGTTCCGGGCGTCTGGAATCTGGTGCTGGAGATTCGGCTTGGCGAAGATCTGCACCGTGTGCAGGCAACCACTGACATCAGCGATTGAGACGGCCCCGGTGCCGCCTGCTACCCTGTGCCCATGAACGTTCAGCCCGAATCCATGTCATCCGCATCCGCTGTCGACGAGCAGACCTGTTTTCATTGCGGGTTGCCGGTGCCGCGCGGCAGTCACTATCGGGCGGTGATCGACGGTCAGTCGCAACCCATGTGCTGTCCGGGGTGTCAGGCCGTGGCCGAAGGCATTGTCGCGGCCGGGCTGACCGACTTTTATCGCTATCGCACCGAGCCGTCCCGCACCGCACAGGCGCTGGTGCCGGACGCACTGCGTCAACTCGAACTTTACGACCGCCCGGAAATCCAGCAGACCTTCGTCAGTGTCGACCCGCAGAATCTGCGCGATGCGTCATTGATTCTCGAAGGCATCGTCTGCGCGGCCTGTGTCTGGCTCAACGAACGGCACGTCGGACGACTGCCGGGCGTGGTGGAGTTCAACGTCAACTACACGACTCACCGAGCGCATGTCAAATGGGATGACAGCAGGATTCACTTGAGTGAGATTCTGCGTGCCATCAGTTCGATCGGCTATATCGCACACCCGTTCGATCCGGGTCGGCAGGAGGCGGTATACAAACGCGAACGCACGCAGGCGCTGCGTCGTATTGCGGTGGCTGCCCTATGCATGATGCAGGTGATGATGCTGGCGGTTGCGCTCTATGCCGGCGCGTATCAGGGTATTGACGCGTCACTCGAACAGTTTCTGCGCTGGGTCAGTCTGCTGCTCGCGCTGCCGGTGATTCTGTATTCGGCGCAACCTTTTTTCCAAAGTGCATGGCGCGATCTGCGTCTGCGCCAGCTCGGCATGGACGTGCCGGTGTCACTGGCCATCGGCGGTGCGTTCGTTGCCAGTGCTTGGCATACCGCTGTCGGTCAGGGCGAGATCTATTTCGATTCGGTCACCATGTTCAGTTTCTTTCTGCTGACGGGGCGTTATCTGGAGATGATCGCGCGCCATCGCGCCGGCCAGGCGGCCGAGGAACTGGTGCGACTGCTGCCAGCGACGGCGACGCGTGTCACCGACGACGGCGATGAAATGGTGGCGGTGGCCGAGCTGGTGCCGGGCGACCGTGTGCGTATACGTCCGGGTGAAACCGTGCCGGCGGATGGTGCGGTGATTGATGGGATCAGTTCGGTCGACGAAGCCTTGCTGACCGGCGAGAGTCTGCCGCAGCCGCGGCGGAGTGGCGATGCACTGGTGGGCGGTACGCTCAATATCGAAAGCCCGTTGGTGATGCGGGTGGACAAGGTCGGCGCGGATACCGTGCTGTCGGCCATTGTCCGTCTTCTGGACCGCGCGCAGACGGAAAAGCCGCGCCTTGCGCAACTGGCCGATCGAGTGGCCGGCTGGTTTGTCGGCGCACTGTTGCTGCTGGCGATCGCTGTGGCCTGGTACTGGTGGCAGACCGATCCGACACGCGCGTTTGCCATTACGCTTTCGGTGCTGGTGGTCACCTGTCCCTGTGCACTGTCGTTGGCCACACCCGTGGCCTTGACCGCGGCGACCGGTGCGTTGACCCGGCTGGGTGTGCTGACCACCCGCAGCCATGCGCTGGAAACCCTGGCCCGCGTGACTCACATCGTTTTCGACAAGACCGGTACGCTGACCGAGGGCCGGCTGCATCTGACCCGGGTTGTGCGATTGGGTGCGTTGACCCGCGATCGCTGTCAGGCACTGGCGGCCGCGCTGGAGCAGGGGTCCGAGCATCCGCTTGCGCATGCGCTGTTGTCTGTCGCCGGTGACGTCCGGCTCAGCGCCAGTGATCAGCGTGCGGTGCCGGGTGAAGGTCTGGAAGGACGGGTACAGGGCACGACCTACCGTATCGGGACGCGCGCGTTTGTGCTGGGGTTGGGTGGCCGCGCGGTCGAATTGCCGGACGCGGTACGCAATACCGTCGGCACAGTGATCTATCTGGGCGATGCGCGCGGTCTGCTGGCGGCCTTCCTGTTCGATGACCGGATTCGGGATGGCGCGGCCGAGGCCGTTACCAGGTTGCAGCAGCTGGGAATTGAGGTGCAGCTGCTGAGCGGGGATGGCAATGGGCCGGTGACCCGGGTCGCCGAAACCCTGGGAATTGATACGGCCGAAGCGCGCCTCAAGCCGGCGGACAAGCTGGCCCGGTTGCAGGCACTGCAGCAGCAGGGGGCAATTGTCGGCATGATCGGCGATGGCGTGAACGACGCCCCGGTACTCGCCGCCGCACAGGTGTCGGTGGCGATGGGGAGTGGAACGCAGTTGGCGGCGGCAGCGGCGGACATGGTGTTGTTGTCCGAGAGTCTGCCGCATCTGGCCGAGGCGGTGCAGATGGCCCGTCGTACCCGCGCCATTATTCGCCAGAACCTGGGTTGGGCCATCCTCTACAATATTGTGGCAGTGCCGCTGGCGGTCATGGGCCTGGTCGCGCCGTGGATGGCGGCGATCGGGATGTCGGCCAGCTCGCTGCTGGTGGTCCTGAATGCCCAGCGGCTGCGGCAGGCCCGTCGCTAACCCGAGGTGACTCCAGGCAAATGGATATTCTCTATCTACTGATTCCATTGGCGGTGATCATTATGATCATCGCGGTATTTGCCTTTATGTGGGCGATCAAGAGTGGTCAGTATGAGGATCTGGAGGGGCCGGCCCACCGTATCCTGATGGATGACGATGACCCGAAGATCCCCGGTCAGGGCTCAAAGCAGGCGGACGGGTTGAAGGATGATCCCCCGTAATATAAGCTTTCGCTAATATTTTAGCCTGATGCAGGGCGGAGAGGACGATGTTTACGTTTGAGAACTTCCCGATGGTGATTGTGATTGCGCTGGTGGCATTGGCCTGGCTCAGCTTCTTTTCTGTCATTCTTGCCTGACAGATCGGCGTAACCCGAACAAAAAAACGGCCTCCCATGGAAACATGGGAGGCCGTTTTGCATTTCCGGAGCGGCCTTCGCTCAGGCTTCCAACGTTGCCTTCAGTTTCTTCATGGCATTGTTTTCCAGCTGCCGGATGCGTTCCGCCGACACCTGATAACGTTCCGCCAGCTTCTGCAGCGTCGCCTTGTCGTCGGCAAGCCAGCGCGACTGCACGATGTCGCGACTGCGCTCGTCGAGCTGGTCCAGTGCATTCTGCAGAGCGAGATTACTCTGCTCGTCCCAGTCCGAAGCTTCCAGCGCGGCAGCAGGATCCAGTCGGGAATCCTGCAGGTAAGCCGCCGGCGCGTAGGGGCGCTCGTCGTCTTCATCCGCACTGGGATCGAACGACACGTCCTGGCCGCTGAGCCGTGATTCCATCTCCAGTACCGTTTCCGGTTTTACGCCCAGGTCTTTGGCGACCGCCTTGACCTCGTCATGGCTGAGCCAACCCAGACGTTTCTTGGCGCTGCGCAGATTGAAGAACAGCTTGCGCTGGGCCTTGGTGGTCGCGACTTTGACAATGCGCCAGTTGCGCAGAATGAACTCGTGAATCTCGGCGCGGATCCAGTGCACCGCGAACGAAACCAGGCGCACGCCCACTGCCGGGTCGAAGCGCTTGACCGCCTTCATCAGGCCGATGTTCCCTTCCTGAACAAGATCACCCAGCGGTAACCCATAGCCGCTGTAGCCGCGGGCGATGTGCACCACAAAGCGAAGGTGGGCCAGCACCAGCCTGCGTGCGGCGTCGAGATCGCTGTCGCGCTGCAGGCGGACGGCGAGGTCGTGTTCCTCTTCCGCGCTCAGCATCGGAATACTGTTCGCGACCTGGATATAACCAGACAGATCACCGCTCGGGAGCGGCAGCGCGAATTCGGATTTAATGCGTGCCAATGCTTGGCTCATTCGGGTCAGTCCTCCTGAATACGCCCTTTAAACTGGGGCTGAGTTTAGCACTCGGTTTCTTCGAGTGCCAAACTACCGAAAAGTTCCTGCTTTGACCTCAGGCGCAGACCTGATTGCGGTCGCCTGCCC
>JBFEJM010000023.1:0-12037 GCA_041553175.1 Gammaproteobacteria bacterium
ACCAGGCCGTCCAGCCCTACATGAATGAGGAGCTGGCGCCGAATGAGGCGTTGGCGCGTGCCGCCAAGCCGTTCCGCGAATTCATGCTGGGTCAGACCCGCGATGCCGATCTGGATACCTTTGCCCAGATCGCGCGGGCAGAGCCGGTCGAGTCGGCCGAGGATGTGCCTTTCTCACTGCTGTTACCGGCCTTCATCACCAGCGAACTCAAGACCGCTTTCCAGATCGGCTTCCTGATCCTGATTCCCTTTTTGGTCATCGATCTGGTCGTGGCCAGCCTGTTGATGTCGATGGGTATGATGATGTTGTCACCGATGATTGTTTCATTGCCGTTCAAGATCATGTTGTTTGTCCTGATCGACGGCTGGACGCTGATCATGGGAACCCTGGCGCAAAGTTTCTTCGTGACAGCCTGATGTGTGCGTCCAGTCTTTCCGTGTGGAGTTGTCATGACACCTGAAACCGTAATGCACATCGGACGCCAGACGCTGGAGATCACGGTCATGCTGGCAGGGCCGCTGCTGATCTCGTCATTGATTGTCGGCCTGGTGATCGCCATGTTTCAGGCCGCCACCCAGATCAACGAAATGACTCTGACCTTCATTCCCAAGCTCATCACCATCGTGGTTGTGCTGATGGTGGCCGGTCCGTGGATGTTGAGCAACCTGCTGACATTCACGACCCGCTTGATCCAGAGCATTCCCAGCCTGATCGGATGATCCTACCGCGCGCTGGCAGTCACTAGACAGGTAACGGGCATGTTGTTCACCACCTCACAGATCGCAGCCTGGCTTGGCGAGTTCATGTGGCCGCTGATGCGTGTAGGTATGGTGTTCACGGTGGCGCCGATATTCGGTGGTCGTCTGGTTCCGATGAAGTTCCGCGTGGTAATGGCATTGATCATCACCTGGGTATTGATCCCGGTTATTCCGCCGGTACCCGCGATCGATCCCATGTCCGGCGCCGGAGTATTGATCGTGATTCAGCAGCTGCTGATCGGTCTTCTCATCGGGTTCACGCTGCAGCTGGCCTTCAGTGCGCTGTTGATCGGTGGTCATACCATTGCCATGAGCATGGGTCTCGGCTTCGCCTCCATGGTCGATCCGCAGAACGGCGTTCAGGTGCCGGTGATCGGTCAGTACTACGTCACGATGGCGACCCTCTTGTTTCTCGCGCTGGACGGGCATCTCATGCTCATCAGTGTGCTGGCGGAAAGTTTTCACAGCATGCCGGTCGGTGTCGACGGCGTGGTGCGGCAATCGGTGTGGGATGTCGCGGGCTGGGCCGCGCGGATGTTCGCCGGTGGTCTGCTGATTGCGATTCCCGCCGTCAGCGCGCTCTTGCTCACCAATATCGCCTTCGGTGTGGTTACGCGCGCCGCGCCGCAGCTGAATATCTTCGGCGTGGGTTTTCCCATTACCCTGACGCTGGGATTCCTGATCATGATGTTCATGCTGCCTGCCTTGATCCCGCAGTTCACCAATCTGCTCAGCGATGCCTTCGGCTTGATGAACAGCCTGGGCCAGGTTGCGGGAGGCTGACATGGCAGAGAACTCAGACGGCCAGGAACGTTCAGAAGAGGCAACCTCCAAACGCATTCAGGAATCGCGCGAGAAGGGCCAGATACCGCGTTCACGGGAATTCAACACCATGGTCATGCTGTTGGCCTCGGCCGGTGCGCTGTTGATCATGGGCGATGCGCTCATGCAGCAATTCGCGCAGATGCTGCATGACGGATTGACGCTCGACCGCAAGATAATCTTTGATCCCCTTGGCGTGATCGACGGTATGTGGCGTGGTGTGCGCGCCGGCGGACTGATGTTGCTGCCGTTCCTGATTGTGACCGCCATCGCGGCGGTGGCGTCGTCGCTGGCGATCGGCGGCTGGTCGTTCAGCACCAAGGCGCTTGCCTTCAAACCGGAGAAGCTCAATCCGATCACGGGAATGAAACGGCTGTTCGCACTGCGCGGTCTGGTGGAACTGCTCAAATCAATGGCCAAGTTTCTGCTGATCGGTGGCGTCGGTGTGTTGCTGATGTGGAATCTGAGCGACGACTTTATGGGGCTTGGCTATCAGGAGCCGGAAGTCGCACTCGCGCACGCCGGCCAGATTCTGGGCTGGAGCTTTTTTGCCTTGAGTCTCACGATGATATTGATCGCCGCAGTGGATATTCCCTTTCAGCTGTGGGATCACGCGCAGCAGCTGAAGATGACCAAGCAGGAAGTCCGCGACGAATTCAAGGACACCGAAGGCAAGCCGGAGGTGAAAGGGCGCATCCGCCAGATGCAGCGCGAGGTCGCTCAGCGCCGCATGATGGAAGCCGTACCCGAGGCCGATGTGATCATCACCAACCCGACGCATTATGCGGTGGCGTTGAAGTACGGCGCCGATATGGGTGCCCCGCGTGTCGTTGCCAAGGGCAGGGATCTCGTCGCGGGGCAGATCCGGGCCAAGGCCATCGAGCATGAGGTGCCGCTGTTCTCGGCCCCGCCGCTCGCGCGTGCCATTTATTTCTCGACCGAAATCGACCAGGAGATCCCGGCCGGTCTGTATTTCGCCGTGGCGCAGGTATTGGCCTACATCTACCAGCTCAAGAGCGCCCGGGCCGGCGCCCCTTACGCGCCCAAGGCACCGAGCGATCTCGAAGTCCCGGACGAATACTTCCGTGGGCCCGATGCTCCTGCCGAAGATTGAACGAATCCAATCCATAAATCCCGCCCTCTGACCGGGCCGGCTGCTGCCTGAAGAGGGACTGCGGGCGCCAAACTCCGGACACAGACAACCCAGCATGCCCGGCGTGGAAAGGTCTTCGCTGCGCCCCTCACGCAAGCCTCTGAAAAGCTTCGATCTGGCCAGCGCCAAAAAAACTTTTTCAATCCTGGCAAGACTTTTGAATAGTTTTTGCTGGGTGTCGATGAATTGACACATATTCCTGTGAGGCGGCAATGAACGGTAATGAACTCCTACTGACCCTGCGTGAGGTGACCCGCAACGGCCTGGGCGCCCCCCTGATGCTGGTGCTGATGCTGGCCATGATGGTGGTGCCGCTGCCGCCCCTGGCCCTGGACATGCTCTTCACCTTCAACATCTCTCTCGCGCTGGTGGTGTTGATGGTCGTGATCTATGCCCTGCGACCGCTGGATTTCGCCGTTTTCCCGACGGTACTGCTGGTGGCTACACTGATGCGGCTGGCACTGAATGTCGCCTCGACCCGCGTGGTGCTGCTGGAAGGGCATACCGGAACCAGTGCCGCCGGTAAGGTGATCGAGTCGTTCGGCGAGTTCGTCATCGGCGGCAACTACGCCGTCGGTCTGGTCGTCTTCGGCATTCTGGTCATTATCAACTTCGTCGTGGTCACCAAAGGCGCCGGTCGTGTGTCCGAGGTGAGTGCGCGTTTCACATTGGACGCCATGCCCGGCAAACAGATGGCGATCGATGCCGATCTGAATGCCGGTCTGATCACCCAGGACGAGGCACGCGCACGGCGCGTCGATGTCACCAGCGAAGCGGATTTCTACGGCTCCATGGACGGTGCCAGCAAGTTCGTACGCGGCGACGCGATTGCCGGCATTCTCATTCTCTTTATCAATATTCTCGGCGGTCTCGCCATCGGCATGCTGCAGCATGACCTGGCGTTTGCCGTCGCCGTGCGCAATTACACCCTGCTCACTATCGGTGATGGCCTGGTGGCGCAGATTCCGTCGCTGGTGCTGTCGACCGCCACCGCCATTATCGTCACCCGTGTCTCCAGCTCGGAAGACATGGGTAAGCAGATGTTCCGGCAGATGTTCGCCAAACCGGCTGCGCTGGGTGTGACGGCCGCGGTGATCGGTCTGCTCGGCATTATTCCGGGCATGCCCAACCTGGCCTTCCTGACGTTGGCTGGACTGGCCGGCTGGGGTGCCTGGTGGCTGAAACAGCGCCAGCAGGCGGAAGAGGCGGCCGAGGTGGCGCGGGCGGAACAGCCGCCGCCCGTGAGCAGCGAGCCGCGCGATCTGAGCTGGGACGACGTCGGTCCTGTCGACATCATCGGCCTGGAGGTCGGGTATCGATTGATACCGCTGGTGGATCGCAGTCAGGGTGGACCGCTGATGGATCGCATCAAGGGTGTCCGTAAAAAGCTGTCGCAGGAACTGGGTTTCCTGATTCAGCCGGTGCATATCCGTGACAACCTCGATCTCGCACCCAATGCCTATCGAATAACGCTGCTGGGTGTGCCGGTCGGTGAGGCCAATGTGTTTCCCGATCGCGAACTCGCCATCAATCCGGGACAGGTGTTCGGGACTGTGCCGGGCACCGCCACTCAGGATCCCGCTTTTGGTCTGGAAGCCGTCTGGATCGATCTCGACCAGCACGACAACGCCCAATCGATGGGCTACACGGTGGTGGATGCGAGCACCGTGGTGGCAACCCACTTGAGCAGTCTGTTGCAGGAACATGCCAACGAACTGCTTGGCCACGAAGAGGTTCAGCAGCTGCTCGAGAGTCTCAAGAAGAGTGCGCCCAAGCTGGTCGAGGATCTGGTACCCAAGACCATTCCGCTGGGCGTGGTGGTCAAGGTGCTGCAGAACCTGCTGGCCGAGCGCATTCCGATCCGCGACATGCGCACCATAGCCGAAAGCTTGGCGGAGCATGCCCCGCGCACCCAGGATGCCGGCAATTTGACGTCTGTTGCCCGCGTCGCACTGGGTCGTTCGATCGTACAGCATATCAATGGGATGCAGCCTGAACTTCCAGTGATTGCACTGGAGCCGTCGCTGGAACAGATATTGCTACAGTCCATTCAAGGCTCGCAGGACGGTGCTGCGGGCTTTGAACCGGGACTCGCCGACCAGATGCATCGGGCGCTGGCGGAACGCACCCAACAGCAGGAGATGCAGGGCCAACCGGCGGTACTGCTGGTGGCTCCGCCGATCCGGCAGTGGTTGTCCCGACTGGTACGCCACAGCATTCCGGGTCTGCATGTGCTGGCGTACAACGAAGTACCAGATAACAAACAGATCAAGGTGGTTTCGACCGTTGGGCAGAGGACGCCGGGGTTGGGACAGGCGGCGCCAGCATGACCGGTGTGCGCACTTGGGGGTTAGGTCGGCTTTCGACCGCAACGCGTGAATTGAGGGTGTAGCCATGAAGATCAAACGCTACTTTGCCGCGGATATGCGCCAGGCGATCCGTAAAGTAAGGGAAGAGCAGGGCCCGGATGCTGTCATTCTTTCAAATCGCCGCGTCGATGGCGGCATAGAAATCATCGCCGCCGTCGATTATGACGAGGCCTTGGTCAATCAGACCCTCGCTCAGTCGACATCGAACCATGCGCCCGCGGCATCGAGCCGGACACCAATCGCGGACGCGCCGCGTGCCAAGGCCGCGGCAGCATACGAATACTTAGACCAGGCGGCGCCAAAACCCGCGCCGGTGGCATCTCCTGCCGGAGAAAGCAGTGCCAAGAAGAAAAACTCGATCTCCTGGGCGCAAGACCCGGCGCTGGTCGAGATGCGTCGTGAGATTCACGAGTTACGCGGTCTGCTGGAGAATCAGCTGGCGCACTTGGCCTGGGGTGATATGGAACGCCGCCAGCCCTGCAAGACCGAATTGCTGCGTCGATTCACCGCGCTGGGTCTGTCCACTGACCTGTGCCGTGGACTGGTCGAGGAAATCGGTCCGGTCACGGACGAAGATCAGGCCTGGCGACGGGGTCTGGGTCTGCTGGCGCATCGGCTGCAGGTAACCGATGACGACATTCTCAACAGTGGTGGCGTGATCGCGCTGGTCGGTTCGACCGGTGTCGGCAAGACCACCACGGTGGCGAAACTGGCGGCACGCTTCGCACTTCGCCATGGCCAGCGCAGTGTCGCGCTGGTCACGACCGACAGCTATCGCATCGGTGCCCACGAACAGCTCTTCACCTACGGTCGCATTCTCGGCGTACCGGTTCAGGTCGCCTCCAGTCACGAGGAATTGCAGACCGCCTTGCGCAGCCTGGCGGACAAACGGTTGGTCCTGATCGATACCGCCGGAATGAGTCAGCGCGATCTGCGCTTGAGCGAGCAGTTCTCCACCCTCCGCGATGGCGGCGTGCCGATGAGCACCTACATGGTGATGCCCGCGACTACCCAGTCGAGCGTCCTGGAGGAAACCGTGCGCGCCTTCGGCAAGATCGATCTGGACGGTTGCATCATCACCAAGCTGGACGAGGCGGCCAGTCTCGGCGGCGTCCTGTCGGTGGTGGCCAAACATTCATTGCCGCTGGCCTATCTGGGCGACGGCCAGCGGGTACCCGAAGACTTACACCCGGCGCGGGCACACAACCTGGTGAATCGCGCCGTTTCACTCATGCAGCAAGCTGGACAGGATTCCAATGACGAGACCCTTGCAGAACGGTTTAGCGGGATGGCGGCCAATGATTATGTCTAATGTACGTGCCGACCAGGCCGCCGGACTACGACATATGACGCAACCCAGGCCCGTACGTGTAATAGCAGTGACCAGTGGAAAAGGCGGAGTCGGCAAGACCAACGTCTCGGTCAATCTGGCGGTGGCATTGGCGGAAGAAGGCAAGCAGGTGATGGTGCTGGACGCCGATCTGGGACTGGCGAACATCGATGTCATGTTGGGTCTTCACCCCGAATACGATCTCTCCCATGTCATATCAGGCGAACGCACCCTGGAAGAAGTCATTGTCCAGGGACCGAACGGCGTCCATGTCGTGCCGGCCTCCAGTGGCACCAAGGCCATGGCGGAACTGAGCCCGATGGAACATGCCGGCGTGATCCGCGCGTTCAGCGAACTGAGTCACCAGTTGGATGTGTTGATTATCGATACGGCCGCGGGAATCGCCGACAGTGTGGTCAGCTTTACCCGCGCCGCTCAGGAAGTGATTGTCGTTGTCTGCGACGAACCGGCATCCATCACCGACGCCTATGCACTGATCAAGCTACTCAGCCGTGAATACGGTATCCAACGATTCCGCGTGCTCGCCAACATGGCCCACAGTGCGCAGGAAGGCCGGGATCTGTTTGCCAAGATCCAGCGCGTCACCGAGCGCTATCTGGATGTAACAATGGATTTCATGGGCATGGTCCCGTTTGATGATTATCTGCGCAAAGCAATCAAGCGCCAGAAATCGGTAGTGGAGGCCTATCCCCGTGCCCGCTCTTCCATGGCCTTCAAAACG
Organism: Gammaproteobacteria bacterium; assembly: GCA_041553175.1. Classification (GTDB taxonomy): domain Bacteria; phylum Pseudomonadota; class Gammaproteobacteria; order Thiohalobacterales; family Thiohalobacteraceae; genus JAHJQQ01. Next base: position 7,175 of record JBFEJM010000023.1, read on the forward strand.
CTGGCACAGAAGGCGGATCGCTGGCCGATTCCGACCGGTGCTGCGGGCCATCTGGAATTTTTTGTAGAACGACTCATTCATTCTAGCGGTAGCCAACTGGAGGTACAGTCATGAAGGGAGCTGCCGTTTACGCCGCCAACAAAGACAAGAACCAGGACGATCTCGTGGTACGTCATGCGCCGCTGGTCAAGCGCATCGCCTATCACCTTATGAGTCGACTGCCGCCGAGCGTGCAGGCCGACGATCTGATACAGGCCGGCATGATCGGCCTGCTCGAGGCCTCACGCAACTACGATCCGTCCCAGGGGGCGAGTTTCGAGACCTATGCCGGTATCCGTATTCGCGGCGCCATGCTCGATGAGATCCGTCGAACCGACTGGACACCGCGTTCCGTGCATCGCAAGGCGCGCCAGGTTGCCGAGGCAGTCCGCACCATCGAGAACAGCAAGGGACGCGATGCCCGCGACAACGAGGTTGCCGCATTGCTTGGAATCGGTCTGGACGAGTATCACAAGATTTTGCAGGACGCCACGGGTTGCAGGGTCTTCAGTTTCGAGGATCCGGCGGCACTGGGTGGGGCCGAGGACGAGGATCATGTCGGTATCGAGGCCCCCAATCAGCCGTTGGAGAATCTGCAGCATGAGGATTTCCAGAAGTCGCTGGCGGAAGCCATCGCGGGGTTGCCCGAGCGCGAACGCCTGGTGATGGCGCTGTATTACGACGAGGAGCTGAACCTGCGCGAAATCGGCGAGGTACTCGGGGTGAGTGAATCTCGTGTGTGTCAGATCCACGGTCAGGCCCTGATTCGTCTGCGCGCCCGCATGGGTGAATGGTTGGCGGACTGAAGACTGGACCAGCGGGGCCGTTAAAGCGCTAGGGTCGATTAACCGGATATATCAGGGCTGGAGCTATTAGCATGTTCATCAGGAGGTCAAGTTGGACAAGAACATGAAGATTCTGATCGTGGATGATTTTTCCACGATGCGACGGATTATCAAGAATCTCCTGCGTGACCTGGGGTTTAACAATACCCAGGAGGCGGATGATGGTAATACCGCATTACCGATGCTGCAGTCGGGCAACTTCGATTTTCTCGTGACCGACTGGAATATGCCGGGTATGACCGGGATCGATCTGCTCAAGGCGGTACGCGCTGACGCCAAACTGGCCGGTTTGCCGGTACTGATGGTAACGGCCGAGGCCAAGAAGGATCAGATCGTCGAGGCCGCCCAGGCCGGCGTCAACGGCTACATCGTGAAGCCTTTCACTGCGGTTACCCTGAAAGAGAAGATCGACAAGATATTCGAACGCTTGCAGGCCGCTGCAGGCTGATGGGGGCCGAATGAGCGTACCAAAGAAGGTTGAGGACGACGGCTCCCTCGCGCTTGCGCGCGAACTGGTCGAGCAGATCGAGTCCGGCAATGAGCCGATGGTCGCCAAGCTCCTCGACGATCTGGCGCGCAAGCGCGAGACCGGTCTGTTCCAGGAGATCGGCAAGCTGACGCGCGAGCTGCACGATGCGCTCAACAGTTTTCATCTCGATTCGCGCATCGCGTCCCTGACGGAGAACGATATTCCGGATGCAAAGGAACGCCTGAACTATGTCATTACCATGACCGAGCAGGCGGCGCATCGTACCTTGAATGCAGTCGAAGAGAGCCTGCCGATTGCGCAGGAGCTGCAGGAACGCGCTCATGACTTGCGTGACAAATGGACTCGCTTCCGGCGTAAGGACATGGAGGCGAGTGAATTCCGGGCGTTGGTCCCCGAGATCGACAGCTTTCTGGATCTGACCAGCGGTCATGCGGAAAAACTGAACAGCAGTCTGTCGGATGTGATGATGGCGCAGGATTTCCAGGATATCACCGGCCAGATCATTCGCCGCGTTATCAACCTGGTCAAGGATGTCGAGGAGAACCTGGTCAAGCTGGTGCGGATTTCCGGGCAGCGTATGCGCCAGGGCGATGCGCAAACCGCCGGCAAGAAGCACAGCAAGGAAGATCTCGCACGCGGGGTTGGTCCGCAGGTACCTGGTGTAGACCAGGCCGACGACACGGTTTCCGGTCAGGACGACGTAGATGATCTGTTGTCCAGCCTGGGGTTCTGATTTGAGTCTTGAAGGACGGATGCCATGAGCTTTGACCCCAATGACGACATTCTCCAGGATTTCCTGGTCGAAGCGGGTGAACTGCTGGAACAGCTCGGCGAGCAGCTCGTCGAATTGGAGCAGAGTCCGCAGGACAGCAATCTGCTGAATGCGGTCTTTCGTAGTTTTCATACCATCAAGGGCGGGGCAAGTTTTCTCAGTCTGACCCATCTGGTCGAGGTCTGTCATCGTGCGGAGGACGTTTTCAATGTCCTGCGCAATGGCGATCGGCTGATCGACGCCGGCCTTATGGATGTGGTGCTGCGTGTGGTGGACGTGGTCAACCGCATGTTTGGCGAAATCCATTCCGGTGTCGAGCCGAGTCCATCCGATCCCGCACTGCTGGAAGAGTTGACCGCGTACACCACGCCTGGCGGTGACGCGCCGGTGGCGGCCGCACCTGAGCCTGAAGCGCCGGTCGAAAACGCCGAAGCGGGCGACGACGGCGACATCACCGACGCGGAATTCGAAGCGCTGCTGGACGCGGCCCAGGCCGACAAGGCCGCCGCCGCACCCGAGAGCCCCAAGGTCGGCGGCGACGAAATCAGCGACGATGATTTCGAGGCACTGCTTGATCAGCTGCACGGCACCGGCGCTCCCAGCGCCAAGCCGGCTGCGGATACGCCGAACCCGGCCAGCGAGAGTGCACCGGCAAAGCCCGCCGCAAAAGCGGGTGGTGACACGATCTCCGATGATGAGTTCGAGGCCTTGTTGGACGAACTGCAAGGCAATGCTGGCGGCAGTGCATCGGCCACGCCGGCAGCGGCCAAAGCGCCTGCGCCGAAACCGGCTGCAGCAGCCAAGCCCGCAGCGGCAGCCAAGCCAGCGGCGGCGCCGGCCATTCCGGCAGCGGTCGCAGAGACTACCGTGCGCGTCGATACCAAGCGCCTTGACGACATCATGAATCTGGTCGGTGAGCTGGTGCTGGTTCGCAATCGCCTGGCGACACTGAAAGCGAGTATGGGCGAAGGCGACGTCGCTAAAGCGGTGGCGAATCTGGATGTGGTCACCGGCGACCTGCAGATGGCCGTCATGAAGACGCGCATGCAGCCCATCAAAAAGGTTTTCGGTCGGTTCCCGCGCGTTGTACGCGATCTGGCGCGCAGCCTGAACAAGGAAATAAATCTGGAGATGCAGGGTGAGGAGACCGATCTCGACAAGAATCTGGTCGAGGCGCTGGCTGATCCCCTGGTGCATCTGGTTCGCAATGCCGTCGATCACGGTATCGAAAGCCCGGAAGAGCGGGAAAAGGTCGGCAAGTCGCGCGCCGGTCGGTGATTCTGGCGGCAGAGCAAGAGGGTGATCATATCCTTCTGTCGATCGAGGACGACGGCAAGGGGATGGATCCCGATGTACTGCGGGCCAAGGCGGTGGAGAAAGGTCTGATGGACGAAGAAAGCGCCGCCCGTCTGGACGACAAAGAATGCTACAACCTGATTTTCCACGCCGGTTTCTCGACTAAAACAGAAATCTCCGACGTGTCCGGCCGCGGTGTGGGTATGGACGTGGTCAAGACGCGCATTGCGCAGCTCAATGGCAGTGTCGACATCGATTCCAGCAAGGGCAAGGGATCACGTCTCAGTATCCGTGTTCCGTTGACGCTGGCGATTATGCCGACGTTGATGGTCGTACTGGGCAGTCAACCGTTTGCACTGCCACTGGCGAGTGTGAGCGAAATCTTCGACCTGGATGACGAACGTACCAATGTCATTGATGGCCAGTTGACCGTCATGGTCCGCAACAAGGCTTTGCCTTTGTTCTATTTGCGCAAATGGTTGGTGCGCAACGGTGGCATGAGTACTGAAAATTCGCAGGGCGGGCATGTGGTACTCGTGCAGGTCGGCAACCAGAAGGTCGGCTTTGTTGTAGATCAACTCATCGGTCAGGAAGAAGTCGTTATCAAGCCGCTCGGCGCGCTGTTGCAGGGAATGCCGGGATTTGCGGGTGCCACAATTACAGGTGACGGGCGCATCGCACTCATCCTCGACGTGCCGAGCTTGATGAAAAAATATGCACGGCGGATGTGATGCGATGTGATTGCGGTTGTTCGACCGCAGCGGGTATTGACAGCGCTTCACAGGATGAACCCATAAGCGCAAAGGCAGAATAGACGTGATCCGGGTATTGGTGGTCGATGACTCGGGCTTCTTTCGTCGCCGCATTGTAGAGATTCTGGAGGCGGACAACGGCCTGCAGGTGGTCGGAATGGCGGCAGATGGCAGGGAAGCCATCCAGCAGGTGCTGGAGCTCAAGCCCGATGTCGTGACTATGGACATTGAAATGCCGGTGATGGACGGCATCACTGCGGTACGACGCATCATGAAGCTGCGTCCGACGCCCGTACTGATGTTTTCTTCACTGACCTATGACGGTGCCAAGGCGACATTGGATGCGCTCGACGCCGGCGCGTTGGATTTTCTACCGAAACGTTTCGACGATATCTCCCAGGACAAGGAGGAGGCCAAGCGGGTTCTGCGTGCGCGGGTGCGTACGATAGGTTCGCAGAAACTCGCGTCGAAGCCTTCGCCATTTGCCGCTTCGGTTGCGGCGCGGGCGACCGGTGTGGCGGCGCGTATCGCAACATCGGCGCGTGGAGCGCCGGCGCGACGCGGTGACTTCCGTCTGGTGGCCATTGGCAGTTCCACCGGTGGACCAGTCGCGTTGCAGCAGGTTCTGACCAAGCTGCCGGAGAATTTTCCGCTGCCGGTGCTGCTGAT
>JBFEJM010000024.1:0-11822 GCA_041553175.1 Gammaproteobacteria bacterium
CATTCGGCGCATTACGCTACGCTAATGCGCCCTACGGTTACACACCTTCAGCCCGGCTGGTGTAGACTGTACGCATTCTATCCAGACACGTCGTTGCTCTGGCTCACACGGAATAACCTGCGGACGGACACATTCATGAAGATAGCGCGGATACCCTTCCTGGTGGCGGCACTCGCCATGACCGGCCTGACGAATACGGTCGACGCCGAGTCGCTGTATGACATTTATCAGCTCGCACAGGATCGTGACCCCGCTCTGCGTGCCGCCGCCGCCGCGCGTGACGCGACACTCGAGGTCAAGCCACAAAGCCAGGCCGGCCTGCTGCCCACCCTCGGTCTCGGCGGCGATATCGCGCGTAATCGTTATGACAAGCGCAACGCCTTGCCGCTGGAAAACAACCCGACCTATTCCACCAATCAGGCCTACAGCCTCAGTCTGTCCCAACCGGTATTCCGCTGGGACCGTTGGATCGCACTGGACCAGGCCGACAATCTCGTCGCCCAGGCCGAAGCCAGCTATACCGCCGCCGAACAGGAACTCATGGTGCGGGTAGCGGACCGCTACTTCGCTGTGCTCGCCGCGGTGGACGCCGTCCGCCTGTCCGGCATCGAGAAACAGTCCATCGGCCGTCAATTGGAGCAGGCGCAGCAGCGCTTCGAGGTCGGCCTGTCAGCAATCACCGACGTGCAGGAGGCGCAGGCGCGCTACGACTCGGCCGTCGCCGCCGAAATCCGCGCCGAGGATCAGCTTGCCTCCACCCGCGAACAGCTGCGCGAAATCACCGGCCAGGCACATTCGGAACTCGATACAGCACGTGACACCGAGTTCACGCTGGTCTCGCCCGTGCCCGCAGAACTGCAGACCTGGGTCGACACCGCCCTGCAGCAGAATCCCTCGCTGGTGGCGGCCCGGGCCGGCTCGGAAGCGTCGCGCCAGGAGATCAAACGCGCCCGCGCCGGCCATTACCCGACCCTTGATGCGACAGCCAGCTACACCTATCAGGACAGCAATTTCGGCGGCATCGCCGCCATCGAGCGCGACGACAGCTCCGTCGGCCTGGAATTGAACCTGCCGCTCTATCAGGGCGGATTGGTGAATTCGCGTACACGCGAGGCGCGCTTCCGTTTCGACGAGGCGCGTGAACGCCTGGAGGAAAGCCTTCGCGCCGTCGAGCGCCAGACCCGCGATGCCTACCGCGGTGTTATTACCGGTATCAGCGAAGTCCGCGCCCTTGAGCAGGCCCGCACCTCGAGCACGACCGCGCTGGACGCCGCGGAAACCGGCTATGAAGTCGGCACGCGCACCATCGTCGACGTACTGGATGCGCAGCGTGCTTTGAGTCTGGCCGAACTGAACCTTTATCAGTCACGCTACAACTACCTGCTCAACACCCTGCGCCTGAAACAGGCGGCCGGCACGCTGTCGCCCGACGATATTCAGCAACTGAACAACTGGCTGCAGCAATGAACGGGAAATTGCCGGCCTTGTGCCGGCGCGACGATTCGGCCCTTCTGGTGATCGATATTCAGACCCGACTGGCCACCGCCATGACCGAGACCGATCGCGCGCGCCTGCTGCGCAACAGCGGCATTCTGATCGAAGCGGCGCGTCAACTCGAGATTCCCATCGTACAGACCGAACAGTACCCGCGCGGGCTTGGTCCGACCGAACCGGCACTGGCCGAACGCCTCACCGACAGCAGCAGCCGACTGGAGAAAACCGCTTTCTCCTGCTGCGGCGCGGACGACTTCGATGCCGCCGCCGGCGCTACCGGCCGCACCCAATGGATACTCTGCGGTATCGAGGCGCATGTCTGCGTTACCCAGACCGCACTCGAACTGCATGCCCGCGGGCTGGAGGTCTTCGTCGCCGAGGATGCCGTGTGTTCGCGCGTCCCCGCCAATGCCGCCAACGCGCTGGCCCGCCTGCGCCAGGCCGGTATCGTCGTAAGCAATACGGAATCGGTTCTGTTTGAATGGCTGCGCGATGCGACACATCCGCAGTTCAAGGTGTTGTCGGCGCTGATCCGCTAGGCTGGGTTCCCGCCAGCAGAAAAAAGAGTTAAGCACTTTTACCGCAAAGGACGCTAAGGCGCGCAAAGAACATCAAAATCTTGTTGGCCACGGAAAACACGGAATAATTCAATACGTGCTGCCACCGAGAAGCGGGTTGTTCCGTTGCGCTGCGGTCGTACCATCAGGCATTTCTGACTTTGTCACATCCGTGCTTTCCGTGTGTTCCGTGGCTAAAGAATGTTTTCCTTTGCGCGCCTTAGCGTCCTTTACGGTAAAAGTTGGGTTTCCAGCAACAGAATGCTTCAGCGCCGCTCGTCACCCAAAGCTTCTTCCACCATCGCCAGCACCGCGTCGCGCGCACCTTTGTTGGCTTCGACCACGGCGGCGCCCTGTTCGCCGGCCGCGTTGCGCGCCTCCGGATCGGACAACCAGCGCACGACGCTGTCCGCCAGCTGACCGTCGTCACCCACTTCCCGCGCCGCACCCGACGCCAACAGCAGTTGCGCGATCGCCTCGAAGTTGAACATGTGCGGGCCAAACAGTACCGGCACCCGTTGCGCCGATGCCTCCAATGGATTATGGCCGCCATGCGGCACCAGACTGCCGCCGATAAACGCCGCATCGGACGCGGCAAAAAACAGCAGCAGCTCACCCATGCTGTCGCCGACAAAGACGGCCGCGTCAGCGGGGGTCACCCGCTGTTCGCTGCGCAGCACCGTTTCCCAGCCTCGCTCTCTGCACAACGCGGCGACCCGCGCGAACCGTTCCGGGTGACGCGGCACCAGCACCAGCAACGCATTCGGAAACTGTTCGCGGATCTGCCGATGTGCGTCCAGCACCATCTCGTCCTCACCGTCATGCGTGCTGGCCGCGATCCATACCGGCCGCTGAATACCCCAATCACGCCGCAACACCGCCGCCTGTTCAGTCAGACTCGCCGGGATCTGCATATCGAATTTGATGCTGCCGGTTACTTTGACGCGTTCCGGCGCCGCACCCAGTTGCACGAGACGCTCTGCGTCGGCTGGCGCCTGCGCGGCAACCCCATACAGACATTGCAGGGTCGCGGCTGTCAGCGACCCGACCCGCTTATAACCCGCGGCCGAACGCGCCGACAATCGTGCATTTACCAGAAGTACGGGGATTCCGCGCTTGTGACATGCGCGATAGAGGTTAGGCCAGATCTCCGTTTCCATCATCAACGCCAGGCGGGGCCGCGAACGGGTCAGAAATCGATTGACCGCCCCGGGCAGATCGTAGGGCGCATAAACATGCCACACACGCGTATCGAACAGACTCCGCACCTGCTCCGAGCCGGTCGGTGTCGTGGTCGTGACCAGCACCGGCAGATCGGGATACGTCTTCAGCAACGCGCGTAACAACGGTGCCGCCGCCTGCACCTCGCCGACCGACACGGCATGAATCCAGATCGGGTCGGGCGCCGCATCCTCTACCGCCGGCACATGACCGAAACGCTCACCCAAGCGCTGCCAGTAGGCCGGCGCGCGCAACCCACGCCACAGTAACCGCAATAGCACGAAGGGCGTCAGAAGGTAGAGAATAAATGTGTAGAGGCTGCGCACGTCTGGAATCCAGGCTGTTGAAAAGGCACTTTTACCGCAAAGGACGCGAAGGCGCGCGAAGGACTTCAAGATGCTTTTGCCACGGAAAACACGGACGCGATAAATTCCGGGAAAGGCGGCGGCCTTCCATAGCGCAATGCGCACGGCTATTGGCGCTCTGCATCAACATTACTTTGGATCTGTCTGTGCTGTCTGTGTTTTCCGTGTTTTCTGTGGCAAAAGAATTTTTCTGCGCGCCTTCGCGTCTTTTGCGGTAAAAGTTCTGATTAGATTTCACCTACACCTTCATTGAGCGCTTCCATATACAACTCCACGCCCTGCTCGACGGACTTGAACGGCTTGTCATAGCCGGCGGCACGCAGGGCACTGATATCGGCCTCGGTGAAACTCTGATAACGACCGCGCAGGTGGTCCGGGAAGGGAATGTATTCGATCTCACCACGCCCGTACCAGGCGATGACCGCGCGCGCCACATCATTGAAGGGCTGACTGCGACCGGTCCCGACATTGAAAATACCGGATTTCTCCGGATTATCGAGAAACCACAGATTCACATCGACGGCATCGGCGACATAGATGAAATCACGGCGCTGCTCACCATCCGCATAGCCGTCGCAACCCTCGAACAGGCGCACGTTGCCGGTATCGCGGATCTGGCCGTTGAGATGGTAGGCGACACTGGCCATGCTGCCTTTATGCTGTTCGCGCGGACCATAGACGTTGAAGTAGCGGAAGCCGACCACCTGACTCTTGGCGAGCGGCATGATACGCCGCACATACTGATCGAACAGAAACTTGGAATAGCCATAGACGTTCAGCGGCTCTTCGTGTTCGCGGGTTTCCCTGAATACCCGGCCGGCGCCATATACGGATGCGGACGACGCGTAGATATAGGCCGCCTTGTTGTCCAGACAGTAGTGCAGTAATGCTTTCGAGTATTCGTAATTGTTGCGCATCATATAACGGCCATCCCATTCGGTCGTCGCCGAACAGGCGCCCTCATGGAAAACCGCCTCGACCTTGGCGCCGAACTTGCCGCCGGACTGTACGCGCGCGATGAAGTCTTCTTTGTCCATGTAGTCATGAATCTCGACATCGGCCAGATTCTTGAACTTCACGCCGCTGCTGAGATTGTCCACTACCAGGATATCGCTGCGCCCGCGATCGTTCAGCGCCTTTACAATATTCGAACCTATAAAGCCGGCCCCGCCGGTGACTATGATCATGGTCTGTACCTGTCTTAAAAATTTTTCAACGCAAAGGCGCCGAAGGCGCGCGAAGGAAAAACTCCATTAATTAAATTCACGGCAGTACGGATTGACGTCAACCTCAGCCAAAGCAACTGCCGGTTCAAAATTTCGTACCGGGTTTCCTTTGCGCGCTTTCGGCGCCTTCGTGTCGAGAATGGATTCTAACGCTCGTCCCGCTGCCGAATCGCCTCGATGATGCGCGTGGTCGACACGCCGTCCTCGAAACCCAACACCTTCACTTCACCACCTGCAGCGACCACGCAGTCATGACCGGCGATCTGCTCGGGCGTGTAGTCACCACCCTTGACCAGAACATCCGGCTTGACGGCGCATATCAGGCGCTCGGGCGTGTCTTCGGAAAACGGCACCACCCAGTCGACGCTTTCCAGTGCTGCCAGCACGGTCATACGCCGGTCGGCCGGATTGATGGGGCGGCCCTCGCCCTTGAGACGGCGCACCGAATCATCGTCGTTGACGGCGATGATCAGGCGGTCGCCCAGCTTGCGCGCCTCGGCCAGATAGCCGACATGACCGGCATGCAGGATATCGAAACAGCCATTGGTCATGACAATGCGTTCGCCCTGCGCGCGCGCCTCTTCGACCGCGATCAGCAATTGCTCTTCGGTCATGGCGCCATAACCGGCCTCGCGCCGCCCGGCCAATGCGCGGCGTATCTCCGGTACCGAGGCGGTCGCCGTGCCCAGCTTGGCGACCACAATACCGGCTGCGATATTCGCCAAGGCCGTCGCCTCGGCCAGACCTTCGCCCGCGGCCAACGCCGCGGCCAGCACGGCGATTACGGTATCGCCGGCGCCAGTCACATCGAACACCTCACGCGCCTGCGCCGGCAGATGCAGTTCGGGCTGGCCGGCACGCAGCAGCGTCATACCCTGCTCACCGCGCGTGACCAGCAGGGCACCGAGCGCGTGGCGCTCGATCAGTTCAGCGCCTTTTTCCACCAATTCGGCCTCGCTGCGGCAGCGCCCGACCACGGCCTCGAACTCATTCAGATTCGGCGTGATCAGGGTCGCACCGGCATAGACGCTGAAGTCATTGCGTTTGGGATCGACCAGCACCGGCTTGCCCGCCGCACGCGCGGCCTCGATCAGTTCACGCAAGGGCTGCAGCGTGCCCTTGCCGTAGTCGGAAATCACCACGGCGCCGCACGCCGCCAGGGACTCCTTGAACAGTCCCACCAGGCCGCCGCCATCGAAGTTCTCGAAACCGTCTTCGAAATCCAGGCGGATCAGCTGTTGATGCCGGCTGATGACCCGCAGTTTGGTGACGGTCGGGATACCGTCCAGACGCTGGAAACGGCAGCGCACGCCGGCGGCTTCCAGGCTGCGGGTCAGACTGTCGGCCGCTTCGTCGTTGCCGGTGAGTCCAATGACGGTGCCATGCGCCTGCAGAGCTGCGATATTCAGCGCGACATTGCCGGCGCCGCCCGGCCGTTCCTCCGCCTGCTGCACATGCACCACCGGCACCGGCGCCTCGGGCGAAATACGGGAGGTGGCGCCGTGCCAGTAGCGATCGAGCATGACATCGCCGATCACCAGGACATGGGCCTTCTCGAAGCTCGGTATCTGTAGTTTCATCGATCACACTGCGCGAGGATTTCCGGGGCGAATGATAGCATGGTGCCAGGACGAGACCACGAGCCGGCATCGTCACGGCAAAGCTCGCCGAAAACGCAAAGCGCGAACGGCGGGGTCTTTCCCGGCGACCTTTGCGGTGATTCGCATGCAGGCCTGGGACCGCGCCGATGCAACCGGTACACTGTGCAGACAAACCCGGAATCCGCCTTGAACGACACCGCCGTCACTCGATCCCAGCTCTGGATGCCCCGCTACTGGCCGGTGCAGGCCGGGCTTGCGCTGGGGCGGCTCATCGCATGGCTGCCGTTCCGGCTGCAACTGGCCCTGGGTCGCACCCTCGGCCGGCTGGCGTTCTACCTGATGCGCGGCCGCCGCCGCATCGCCCGCACCAACATCGCGCTGTGTTTCCCGCAACTGGATCAGTCCGCCCGCCGCGCCCTGCTGCGTGAGCACTTTCAGTCGCTGGGCCTGGGCGTGGTCGAAACGGCTATGAGCTGGTGGTCGCCGGCCGCGCGCCTGCGCCACCTGGCGAAGATCGAGGGGCTGGAACATCTCGAAGCTGCGCTGGCCCACGGCCGCGGCGTAATCCTGCTGTCGGCGCATTTCACCACCCTGGAGATCGGCGGCCGGCTGCTGGCGCTGCATGCGCCCTTCCATGTGCTGTATCGCACCCATAAAAATGCCGCATTCGAAGACGTCATGCGTCGCGCGCGCGAACTGCATTTCGAGAAGGCTATCGCCCGCGACGATATGCGTGGCATGCTGAAAAGCCTGAAGGCGAATATGCCGGTCTGGTATGCGCCCGATCAGAACTACGGTGCCGAGCACAGCATCTTCGTCTCGTTCTTCGGCATTCCGGCCGCAACCATCACCGCGACCGCCCGCTTGGCGCGCATCAGCGGCGCCAGGGTCGTACCGTTTTTTCAGCAACGGCTGCCGGGCAGTGCCGGTTATCAACTGTGCCTGTACCCGGCGCTGGAGAATTTCCCGACCGACGACGAGCAGGCCGATACCCAACGCATCAATGATCTGATCGAGGCGGAGATCCGCAAAATGCCGGCACAGTATCTGTGGGCGCATCGGCGCTTCAAAAGCCGCCCGCCGGGCCAACCGGCGTTGTATACAAAGCGCCATGACTGAATCCGTAACCCGAATCCTGCTGATCACGCTGAGCAATATCGGCGATGCGGTAATGACCACGCCGGTCATGGAGGCGCTGCATCGGCGTTATCCGCAGGCCAAGATCGATCTCGTCGCCGATCGCCGCTCCAGCGAGATCTTCAGCCATTGCCCCTATCGCGGCCAACTCGTGTTCAAGGAGAAACGCACTGGCTGGCGCGGCACATTGCAACTCGTTCGCACCTTGCGCCACACGCGCTACGACCTGATCGTCGATCTGCGCACCGACGGCCTCGCCTATCTGCTGCGCGCGCGCCGCCGCCTGACCAAGTGGCAGCGGCAACCCTGCGGCCCGCACTCGGTCGAGGAACATATGAGTGTGATCGCACGACTCGGTGACACGGATATTCCCCCGACGCGTCTCTGGCTGAACCCACAACTGGAACAGGATGCCGCACAACATTTGCAGACACTGCCCGGCACGCGCTGGCTGGCACTCGGCCCCGGCGCCAACTGGGAGCCGAAGATCTGGCCGGCGGGGCGGTTTCAGGATCTGATCGCGCAACTGCAGGACGGCTTTGATGCCGTCATCCTGCTCGGCGGGCCTGGCGATGCCGCGCGCTGCAAGGCCGTCGCGGAACGTTGCCCGCTGCCGCACCGGAATCTGGCCGGGAAAACGGGTTTGCTGGAAGCCGCCGCCGTGCTCGCCCGCGCAACGGTTTTCGTCGGCAACGATTCCGGACTGGGCCATCTGGCCAGCGCGGTCGGCACGCCGACGTTGACGCTGTTCGGTCCGGGACAGCCGGAGCGCTATCATCCCTGGGGCGCGCACGCGCGCTGGTTGACGAGTCCGGAGAATGATTTGAATCAGTTGAGCGTGAGTGCCGTAGCAAAAGAAATACGCACGCTGGGCAGTCAAACCGGAAGTCAGTGACAATCGAAACACCGCTATTCAGAACACATTCCGGTAGAGATCCAATGTGAGCGCCTGGCCAACACAGGTGCTCTGCCAATGCAAATCGATGGAACGAGAACCCTTTTAGATCGATACGCACTACGATGTGACGAGCACTCGAAACCAAGTTTAGCCGATCAATCTGTAAGGTATCGCATAGATCTGTCGGCAATACTTTACGCTTTATGCATACCCAGCCATTAGCGTGCGGACATAAACTTCTGATATGCCGTACATCGAATTTACAAGGAATAATTATTGCTTGGTGCTATAAGACATTGTAATCCGCCTTACGCTTCATGCGCGCCAGCGCCTCACAATAACGCCAAGGAAGTACGGAGGGGACTGATGAAGAACTTCTTAAGTGTACTGGTGATTTCACTCGCATCACCGACGATCTCTTTCGCCGACGTCATCACGTTTGATTTTACCGGCCGCCTCATTGTGGCTGATCCGACCGGAAGCATTCTTACCAACGCCGGCAGCACCTACACACCGATCGCGGCATCCCTGACCTACGATACTCTGTCCGGCGTCGGCACCAGCGCGTTATCGATCACGATGGATGAGGCATGGAATGGTTCAATTGCGACCTTCCACGATATCAGCATGATCCATTCGCCAGGTTCCAATACCATAACCGGACAAGTGGGCGTTGATTGGGGCGGAAACTTCGACATGCCGCTGCATATCGAATGGGACGCAACAGGCCTGCTCAACGCAATCGGTTACGGGCTCCAGGCCGGCGACGTTCTCAGTGGATCGACCCTGTACCATGACGCGAATGGCAATGGCGTCCAGGACCCGGGCGAGTTCCTGACCGATATCAATAGCGCACTGCCGTACTCGAGTTCGCTCGAGGACACCTATTATTGGAACAACTTCGGAATACTCAATCCGGACCTGCAGGGCCCAGCACCTCTGGCAGCCACCTCGAATAGTCTGGGACTCACATCAGGTCCGTTCCAAGGCATTCGCGGTTATTTTGACATCGGCAGCGGCAACAGCATGCATGTGGTGTCGGTATCCTCGGTGCCGGTGCCAGCCGCCGTCTGGTTGTTTGGATCCGGCTTGATGGGGTTGATCGCTATGGGGCGACGTAAAAGCGCCGCGTGACCTGTGCTATATATGCAGAAACGGCTCCCTTGGGAGCCGTTTTTCTTACCTATTTGAATGGCGCATGATCAAACACGCCGAACAGAAGCTATCACGTATAACGCACACCCATTAGATCATCCCATCCCTCTGCAACCGTCCCAACACCTGCGCTGGCGTAATCTCCGCCAGACAGGCATGCTTGCGCGCCGGCGGGCATTCGCCGAGATAGCAGGGACTGCACTCGACCGGGTGCGCCAAAACCCTCTCGTCCTGACCGATGGCATGATGACGGCGCCAGTCGGTCGGGCCAAAGAACGCGTAAACGGGAATTCCCGCGGCGGACAGCAGATGCATCGGCCCGGAATCGTTGACCACGGCAAAACGCGCATGCCGCGCGAGTTCGCTCAGCCCCGGGATCGAGAACGCGCCAGACATATCCCGCCCGACCTGCGCGGCCAGCGTGCGATTGAGATGCACGTCATCCGGGCCACCGATCCACAGCACCGTTAACCCGGCCGCTTCGATGCCACGCGCCAGCGCGATGAAGTGATCGGCCTCCCAGCGCTTGGACGGCCAGCGTGCGCTGGAACCGGCATGCAACAGCGCGAACGCCCGCCCACTCAAGCCTTCATTTGCAAGCCGCTCGATCACTGCTTCCTCTTCAGTCGCCGCCGGCCACAACCTGGGACGCGGATCGGCGGGACGCAGCCCTGCACTTTCGATCAAGCGGTTGAGGCGTGGAAACACATGCTCACGAATATCGTCGCTGGCCGGGCTATGCGTATAAATCCAGCGCGGCGCGAAACCGACGCGCTTGCCTGCGCCGGACAACAGTGTCAACGCACGGCTGCGATCCGAACCCTGCAGGTCATAAACTGCAACAAAACGCTTGGCACGCACCCAGCGCAGCGCCGCCCACATGGCGCCCGCACCCTGGCGGGGAAACGCGATAACCTGTAGATGCGAATGCCCGGCGAACAACGACGCGAACGGCGGTGAGGTCAGCAGCCATACCTCGCCGTCATGCGATTCAAGGATGCGCTCGATCTGTGGTGTGCACAACACCACGTCACCCAGCGCACCCATTTTGATGATCAGTGTTCGGTCGGTCACATCAAGATCCTAAACAGCGTTCTCTGGTGTGAAATAGCCTACCTATACCATCCGGCGCAATACGCTACGCTATTGCGCCCTACGATGCTTACATTATACGCACAGGTTCTGCATAATCCCGCTGTGAACGACAACAGCATACTCTGGTGGGGACGTTTCGATCCCGACTACTCCCGCAACCGAATCGTCCGGCGGGCGCTGCGCGAGCTCGGTTGGACGCTGATCGATTTTCATCCCCGCATCTCCGGCCTGGGCGATATCGAGGCGCGGCTGCGGCTGAAGGCGACACCGCGTCTGGTCTGGGTACCCTGTTTTCGTCAGCGCGACGTGCATGCCGCCGCGCGCTGGGCGCGGCGCAAGGGCTTGCCGCTGCTGTTCGATCCGCTTATCAGCGCTTACGACAAGCAAGTCTTCGAACGCGGGAAATTCACAGCGGGCAGCAACGCTGCACGACGCCTCCTTGGGTGGGAGAAGACCTGCTTCGATCGGGCCGACCTGATACTCTCCGACACGCAATTACACGCGGACTTCTTTCACGACAGCTTTGCTGTGCCTGAAGATAAACTGCATGTCGTACCGGTCGGCGCCGAGGAAACGCTGTTCACGCCGGCCACCCAGGCAGTTGCCGCACACGACGGTATAGAAGTGTTGTTCTTCGGCAGCTTTATCGGGCTGCAGGGACCGGAAACCATTATCGAAGCGGCGAGACTCACCCAGGGCGACTCTATCCGTTGGCACCTGGTCGGCGACGGCCCACTGCGCAAGGCATGCGAACAGCAGGCAACCGGGCTGGACAATGTCGTGTTCGAAGACTGGATTGCCTATTCGGAGCTTCCCGGCCGCATTCATCAGGCGGACATCGTCCTGGGGATCTTCGGCGCAACGGCCAAGGCCAGCCGTGTGATACCGAACAAGGTCTATCAGGCGCTGGCCTGCGCCAAACCAGTGGTGACGCTGCGCAGCGATGCCTATCCGATGGCGCTGCTGCAGAATCCCGACGCGGGCATCAGCTGGGTTGCGGCGGAGGATGCCGCCGGTATAGCCGCTGCGGTCCGTCGGCTTGCGGCGGATGCGACATTGAGAACCAACCAAAG
>JBFEJM010000025.1:0-11754 GCA_041553175.1 Gammaproteobacteria bacterium
AGCATAGCGGCCACCAAACCGAACATCGCCGCATTGATCACCAGGATAAACAGACCCAAGGTCAAAACGGTAAAGGGTAACGTCAGTAAGATCACAATGGGCCGGACAATGGCATTGGCTATACCCAGCAGAACAGCCGCCAGCAACAGGGATCCAACACCCTCGATGTGAATTCCCGGCACCAACGAAGCCGCCAGCCATAGTCCGAATGAACTGATCAGCAGGCGAAGCACCAGACCGGTCATATCGTTTCCATACTCCTTTTCCGCCATATCGACTGCGCCCGCGCCAAGCTGTTGTTCCGTCGCGTCGACACAAACACGGCGCTGGCTCCTCGTCGCGTAACCCACTGGCAAGATCAGACACAAACGATACTTGAATTAACTCAGCAGCGCCGATCGTTCATTCAGCGGGAACAACTGAAACGTTCCATCGCGCGCTCAGCCTTGGCGCAATAACTATCCAACAAATGGGAACGACAGCGCAGCGGGCGCACGAACCGTCACTTGATGAAAGAATGGCAAAAGATTGGAACACACCAAAAGAGCGCGCGGCCGAACAACAATTCGCAGGCAATTGCGGATTCGGCTTTTAGATCACCAAACCCGTCAACAACAGGCAAATGACGATCGCGGCCAACCAGAACAGATCTTCGAGGGATAAGTCAGCTGTTTTCATGCCACGCCCCCAATACAGAGTCGGTCCGAACATAATAGTCCGTTCCCAGACCCCGACAGGAGCAACAATCGTTCCCGAATCTCAACTCACTGAAATTCCAGGAGAGATAAATTTCTATGCAAAAATAGCGTAAACAATCGTGACAAGGGCGGCGTTAAGCATCGTTCTGAAGTACCGCACGAAAGTCGTTGAAGAGATGGCACAGATACGCAAACAGGGACTGAAGATCACCCGCCGCTGCGGTATGTCAAGAATTCCGACGGACGTCAGGACAAGGAGACAACATCGACCGATTCGGCCTGTACCACTTCGACCGGGACACGCGAGGCGACGGCACAGAGCAACTCGTAGGAAATAGTCCCCGCGCAACGCGCGATTTCTTCCACCAGAAGCTCTTCGCCCCACAGCACAACCGGGTCACCGACCTCGGCCTGCGGTTGGTCACGCAGATCAACACACAGCATATCCATCGAGACCCGACCGATAATCGGTGCACGTTTACCGTTGACCAGAACCGGCGTGCCCGACGACGCATGGCGCGGATAGCCATCGCCGTAACCGACCGCGACAACACCGACCGGCATGTCCTCTGGACAGACCCAGGCGCCGCTGTAACCGATCGCCGCACCGCGCTCGTACCGATTCACCGCAATCAATTTCGATGTCAGCGTCATCACCGGCCGCAGATCCTGTTCCACCGACGTATCACCGGAAAACGGTGATACCCCGTATAGCATCAGACCGGGTCGCACCCAGTCCAGACGGGTTACGGGCCAGCCCAGCAAACCGCCCGAATTCGCCAACGAACGCTCACCGGCCAAACCCTGGGTCGCGGACAAAAACAATTCACACTGCCGCTGCGACACCGGACTGCGACGATCATCCGCATACCCCAGATGCGAAAACAAACCGATAGCCGCGACGTTGGCGCAGGACGACAAGCGATCGTGCATCGCGCGCGCCTGTTCCGGCGCAAAACCGAGCCGATGCATGCCGGTATCGATCTTCAGCCAGACCGTCACCGGTTGCGCCAAGGATGCCGACTCCAGTTGCCGCAATTGTGTTTCGTTATGAATTACCGGCTGGAGGCGATAATGACTGAGCGCATTCAGCTCATCGCTGCCGAAAAACCCCTCCAGCAGCGTGATCGGCTGCCGAATACCCGCTTCGCGCAGCGTTACCGCCTCTTCCAGGCAGGCGACACCAAATCCATCGGCGTCGGATAATGTCTGCGCCACCCGCACCAGTCCATGCCCATAACCATTGGCCTTGACGATGGCCATGATCTTGCTTTCCGGCGCAGCCTGGCGTGCACGCGCCAGATTGTGACGCAACGCGGACAGATCGATGCGTGCACGCAGCGGTCGACTCACTCGTAGTCCCCACCCGAATAACCGTCGGATACGAAATTCTCGAAGCGCGTGTATTTACCCAGGAAGGTCAGGCGCTTCATGCCGATCGGGCCGTTACGTTGTTTGCCGACAATGATTTCCGCCGTGCCTTTGTCGGGGCTGTCTTCGTTATACACTTCATCACGGTAAATGAACGCGATCATATCGGCGTCCTGCTCGATGGCACCCGATTCACGCAGATCCGACATCACCGGCCGTTTGTTGGGCCGCTGTTCGAGACTCCGATTAAGCTGCGACAGCGCGATCACCGGCACCTGCAGCTCCTTCGCCAGCGCCTTCAACGAGCGTGATATTTCGGAAATTTCCGTGGCGCGGTTTTCGCGCGAGCCCGGCACCTGCATCAGCTGAAGATAATCGATCACGATCATGCCCAGATCATGCTCGCGCTTGAGACGGCGGGCACGGGCACGCAGATCGGTCGGCGTCAGCGCCGGCGTATCATCGATGAACAGCGGCGCCTCGGCGAGAATGCTGACCGCCGATGTCAGGCGCGGCCAGTCGTCGTCATCGAGCTTGCCGGTACGCACCTTGTGCTGATCGATCCGGCCCAGGGACGACATCATGCGCATCGCCAGCTGCTCGCCCGGCATTTCCATGCTGAACACGGCCACCGGCACCTTGTGCTTGATCGCGGCGTTCTCCGCAATATTCATGGCAAACGTGGTCTTACCCATCGAGGGACGGCCGGCGATGATGATCAGATCCGACGGCTGCAGACCGGCGGTCATTTCGTCGAAGTCATTGAACCCGGTCGGTACGCCGGTGATGGGATTGTCCAGCTGGAACAGGTGATCGATGCGATCGACCGCCTTGGTCAGCAGATCCTTGATGCGGGTGAATCCGCGGCGGCCGCGGCTGCCCTGCTCGGCGATCTGAAACACCTGCTGCTCGGCGAAATCGAGCAGCTCGCGGGATTCACGGCCTTCGGGGAAATAGGCGGCATTGGCGATGTCGGTGCCGACCCGCACCATCTGCCGCAGCACCGAGTGCTCGCGCACGATATCGGCATAGGCACGGATGTTGGCCGCGCTCGGCGTGTCCTTGGCCAGCGCGCCGAGATAGGCCAGACCGCCGGCATCATTGAGCTGCCGGGTCCGTTCCAGCTGTTCGGCCAGGGTGACGACATCGAGCGGTTTACCGGCCTCGGCCAGATCGCGAATCGCGCAGAAGATCAGCCGATGGTCGCGGCGATAGAAATCCGTGTCCGAGACACGATCGGCGATCTGATCCCAGGCCTCGTTGTCGAGCATGAGACCGCCCAGCACGGACTGTTCCGCGGGAACAGAATGCGGCGGAACCTTGAGCGACTCGGCACCGCCACCGATCGCTTCGGTGGACAGGACGGACTCAGGCATGAACACTCCAAGTGGATCGCGTCGGCGACGCAGGGAAAATCATTATGCAGGCAGGATACACAAGGGGGACCGCCAGCGACAAGCTTGACAGCTGACGGTCCCCTTGCATTGAAACAGGTCTACTTGAGACGCTCTCGGACTTCCGTCCGGAAGTGCCTTATTCTGGAGCAATAGTCAGTTTAATGACTGCGTTGACGTCGGTATGCAGATGCAATTCGACCTCAAACTCACCCAGCATACGGAACGGACCTTCCGGCAACCGCACTTCATGGCGTTCGACCGCCTGACCGGCCGCGGTGACGGCGTGCGCGATGTCACCGGTACCGATCGAACCGAACAGTTTGCCCTCGTCACCGGCGTTGGCGGTAATGGTCACTGTCAGTCCGTCCAGACCGGACTTGCGCGCCTCGGCGGCGGCGAGCGCTTCGGCGGCGGCCTTTTCCAGTTCGGCGCGACGGGCCTCGAAGCGGGCGATGTTATCCGCCGTGGCGGGCGTCGCCTTGCCTTTCGGGATCAGGAAATTACGACCGTAACCGGCACGGACTTTGACCTGATCACCGAGGTTGCCCAGATTTTCGACTTTTTCCAACAGTATTACTTGCATGACTCGTTACCTCGTCATAAGACACAATTGCGATTAGCAGTTCGATCCCGCCTCAGCCGCGCCCGACCCAGCGGCCGCGCACATCGATCCAGGTATCCATCCAGCCCGCCAACGCCACCAGCGGTACAGCCTGCGGCGCGGCGAACACCAACAACACATAAACAACTATCAACCAGCCACGGCGCCGGACATTGCCAAACACGGCGGCATGCACCAGTGCGAGCCCTTGCAGCAGATACACCACCACCAGCGTCGGTATGATATCGACGGCGACGGTGCTCACGACGCCAACCGGCAGCTGCGTAAGTCCGATGACCAGCAGACTGCTCAGTCCGAACGTCCGCCCCAGGGCGAGTGCGCGGAATTCCTCGCCAAAGCCGCCCGGATTGTACAGCTTGGCCTGCCAGGCACGGCCCAGAAACAGACTCAATACAACACTCAATGCCAGTGCCGCCGCCATCAGCGCCGTCAGCCAGCGCGCAAGGCTCGGCAGTACGGCACTGGCACTCATGCCCTCGCCTTCCAGTACCGGCCCCAGCAGCGTCTCCAGCCGGGGCGCCCACCAGGCCGCCGGATCACCGAGGCTGAGATGAGTCAGTATCACCGCGACCGCACCGAACACGGCAACGGCCCTCAGCGCCATCGCCAGTGAGCGGCTGACACGCAGTAACCAGGCCGCCAGCCAGACCGGCAACCACAGGGTTATCGCACCCAGCGCCAACGGCAGGGCCAGGCCGCCGAATGCCCCCAGCGCCGCCAGCAGCAACGCCCCTGCGACCCAGACGCCCAATCCCTCGTAGGCGCCGATACGCAATGTCACCAGTGCAACCACCGCCCCGCCCAGATAGCTGAGCGGCGATGTCAGCGGCGGCAACAGGATCGCCGCGGCCGAACTCGCCGCCGCAATCAGTACGGCACGCCAGCGCGCCGACATGGCGACGACTGCCAGACTCTGCATCATGCCGTCAGACACCCGCACTCACCGGCCGTTGCCGGCCGGCAGGCGCAATCAGTGCGAGTCGCTATAAGGCAGCAGCGCCAGGAAGCGTGCACGCTTGATCGCGGTCGACAACTGACGCTGATAACGCGCCTTGGTACCGGTAATCCGGCTGGGCACGATCTTGCCCGTTTCCGAAATGTAGTTCTTCAGGGTCGCGAGATCCTTGTAATCGATCTCTTTGGTACCCTCCGCGGTGAAGCGGCAAAACTTCCGACGGCGGAAAAAACGCGACATGGTTCAGTTACCTCTAAGTTAACGAGCTTCGTCGTTTAAAAGTTCTATCATTTGTGCGTGCAGCACGAGGCGGTTGTCAGCACTGCGGTAACCGGCGCGGGCGAGAAAACCCTTCACCCGGACCCGATCATCCGGCGCCAGACCTGCGACCTTCACCTGCAGCTCTTTGCCGCTGGCAACCACGCCGATCCGTAAACGGATTTCGCGTTGCATACCGGCTTCCAGACAGTTGGAGCTGTGGTTCAACGCGAAGCGGCTGATGGGAATTCCAGCGGGCGAATAGCGGGTCTCCGCCGCTCGCACCACGCGGCCCTCGATGACCAACTCATTGGCCGGAGAATCCTGCATGGACCCACGCACACCTCGTGCCGTCATGCGGCACGCGTCTCAATCAGGCAGCGTCGCTCTCGTCGTCGCTGTCGGCATCGTTGTCATTGTCGTTATCATCGTCGGACGAACCGCTGTCATCACGGTCACGATCATCACGCTTGGACAACGGCGACGCCTCGGTGACGGCCTCATCGCGCGCGATCACCAGATTGCGCAGCACGGCATCGTTGAAACGGAACGCGGACGTCAGTTCTTCCAGCACATCCTGGCTGCACTCGATGTTCATCAGAACATAGTGCGCCTTGAGTACCTTCTGAATGGGATAAGCCAGCTGACGGCGACCCCAGTCTTCCAACCGGTGGATGGCACCGCCCGCCGTTTCGATGGTCGAGCGGTAGCGCTCGATCATGGCAGGAACTTGCTCGCTCTGGTCCGGATGGACCATGAAGACGATTTCATAATGACGCATTGTATGCCCCTTATGGATTACAGCCTCCTGTCACCGGACCGTCCGGGCAGTGAGGCAAGGAGCCATGGACCAACCTGTCCAGGGGGCCCATGGAGCGGGGCATTCTAATAGAGCGTTGGCATGGATGCAATTTTATAAGGGATGAGGCTGGCGCGAGCCTGGCCCGCCGCTACTTACGGCGCCCCAGCCCCCGCTGGCGGACAACCTCAAACAACATCACCCCTGTCGCCACCGATACATTCAGGCTTTCCACTGTGCCGGTCATGGGAATCCGGACCAGGCCGTCGCAGTGCTCGCGGGTCAGGCGGCGCAGACCACTGCCCTCCGCCCCCAGGACCAGGGCCACGGAGCCGGTGAAATCAACGTCATACAGGGATTGCTCGGCTTCACCGGCGGCACCGTAAATCCAGACGCCGGCTGCCTGCAGCGTACGCAACGTACGGGCCAGATTGGTAACGGAAAACAGGGGCAGGGTCTCGGCCGCGCCGCAGGCGACTTTGCGCACCACCGGAGTGAGACCCACTGAGCGGTCTTTGGGGAGGATGACCGCCTGCACCCCGGCGGCATCGGCGGTACGCAGGCAGGCCCCCAGATTGTGCGGATCCTGCACGCCATCGAGCACCAGCAACAGCGCCGGTCCTGCGAGTTCAGTCAGGAAATCCTCCAACTGGCTTTCGCCAGCCACTTCCACCGCGCGGACTTCGAGCAGAATGCCCTGATGGCGGGCAGCGGGCAACAGCCGATCCAGTTCCCGTCGGGGCAGACGTTCCAGCCGCACCCCACGGGCCTCGATCTGCGCGATCAACTCCTGCAGCTTGGGATCGTGACGTCCGTCCAGTGCGCAGGCGCGCGTAATCTGCGCCTCAGCCTGCTGCAACAACGCACGGACGGCGTGCAGGCCATAAACCCATTCTGTGGCCATACACTAACCGCCCGTGTACTGCGTTTGTCGCTTTAACGCCAGGAGGCTGGGGCGGACTGCTGGGGCGGCGGCTCATAGGCGCGCTGCTCCCGACCTTCCACGACCGGCTTGACGAACAGCTCCACCCGGCGATTCAACTGACGCCCGGCTTCGGTGGCGTTGGTCGCGCGCGGCTCCATCTCGCCACGGCCCTCGGCCCGCAGACGCTCGCGGGAAAGACCGCCGGAAGTCGCGAAATAGTCGACCACCGACTGGGCACGCTGTTCCGACAAGCGCTGGTTGTAGGCATCGGAACCGACGCTGTCGGTGTGACCCACAACATGCACGATGGAACGTTCATAGCGCCGCAGCACATCACTGACTTTATCCAGCGTCGGCCGGAACGCCGGTTTGATCGCCGCGCTGCCGAAATCGAACGACACTTCGCTGGAGATATCGATCTTCAACGTCTCGTCTTTCAGACGTTCGATCTCGATCTGATTGCGACGCTGCTCTTCGGCCAGGGCCGATTCGAATTCCTGCTGCTGTTTGTCCATGTAGTTACCGACAGCGGCACCGGCCAGCGCGCCGACCGCGGCACCCACAAAACGACCTTTGTCATCATCCATCTGATGACCCAGCACGGCACCAAGAACCGCACCGACGCCAGCACCGACCTTGGTGCGTTTGTTCGGGTCATCAGCGGCACAGCCGAATAATGCGACAGCCATCGCCACGACCATTACCCGTTTCGCGTATATATGCTTCACGTTTTCTTGCCTCCTTGTTTTTTACGCGCGCGCGTACCGGAACGCGACCGCTTAGCCTTGGGCTTGCGCCCGACCACCGCCCGACCCTGCTTAGACGATTCTTCCTCCACCAATTCGAAGTCGATCTTACGCTCATCCAGATCGACGCGCATCACCCGCACATGTACGGAATCAGCCAACCGGTAGACCTTTCCGCTGCGCTCGCCGCGCAAGCGGTGATGGGCCGGATCGAAGTGATAATAATCGTTTTTCAGGGCCGTGACATGGACCAGGCCCTCGACAAAAATATTTTGCAATTCAACAAATATCCCAAAGGATGTCACGCCCGTTATCACGCCCTCGAAGGCCTCGCCGACCTTGTCCATCATGAACTCGCACTTGAGCCAATCGACGGCATCGCGGGTCGCCTCGTCGGCGCGCCGCTCGGTGGTGGAGCAATGTTCGCCCAGGGCCTGCATGTCTTCGACGCTGTAATGGAAGCTAGCACCGGAACCGGTGGAAAATACCCGACCCAATGCACGTTTCAGCAAACTCTTGCCGGGATTACCCCGCACCACGTGGCGGATCGCGCGATGCACCAGCAGATCCGGATAGCGTCGGATGGGTGAGGTGAAATGCAGATACTGCGGCAGGGCCAGACCGAAATGCCCGGTGTTCTCCGGCACATAACGGGCCTGCGACAGCGACCGCAGCATGACGGTCTGAATCAGATGCGCATCCGGCCGCTTCTGCACCGTGTTCAGCAGCGTTGCATAATGTTCCGGCTTGGGCTTGTCGCCGCCGCCGAGACTGAGTCCGACCTCGCCCAGGAATTCCCGCAGCGCGACCAGCTTCTCCGCCTTTGGTCCTTCATGCACGCGGTAGAGCGTCGCCATTTTGTGCTTGGCCAGGAACCGTGCCGATGCCACGTTGGCCGAGATCATGCATTCCTCGATGATCTTGTGCGCATCGTTGCGCTCCACCGGCACGATGGTTTCGATCTTGCGGTCGGTACCGAAGACAATACGCGTCTCGGTCGTTTCGAAGTCGATGGCACCGCGTTGGGTACGCTCCTTGCGCAACACTTTGTACAGGCGATACAACTCTTCGAGATGCGGCACCAGATCGCCGAGTTTCTTGCGTTCGTCGCGGTCACGCTCGACCAGCACCTTGGCCACCTGATCGTAGGTCAGCCGCGCATGGGAACGCATCAGTCCTTCAAGGAAGCGCGAGCGCTGAATGCGGCCGTCGTCATTGATGTACATTTCGCACACCATGCACAGACGATCCACGTCCGGATTGAGCGAACACAGTCCGTTGGACAGAATCTCCGGCAGCATGGGAATGACGCGTTCGGGGAAATACACCGAGTTGCCGCGCGCCTGCGCTTCCCGATCCAGCGCCGTGTTCGGTTCGACATAATGCGAAACGTCGGCGATGGCCACCAACAGACGCCAGCCCTTGGCCTTGCGCTCGCAGTAGACCGCATCATCGAAGTCGCGCGAGTCTACGCCGTCGATCGTGACCAGCGGAATGTTGCGCAGATCTTCGCGCCCCTGCTTGGCGGATTCAGCGACTTCGGGTTTCAGTCCCGCGATTTCGTCCTGCACGTTCCCCGGCCAGACCAGCGGCAGTTCGTGACTGCGAATGGCGATATCGATTTCCATGCCCGGCGCCATGTGGTCGCCCAGCACCTCCACCACCCGGCCGATGGGCCGCGCGCGGGAGCTCGGTTGATCGGTGATATCGACGCTGACGATCTGACCCTGGCGGGCACCGCCCTGACCGTCGGTCGGAATGGAAATATCCTGGGTGATGCGCTTGCTGTCCGGCACCACGAAACAGACATTGTTCTCGCAATAGAAGCGGCCGACGACACGGTGGGTATTGCGTTCCAGCACCTCGACGATGGCGCCTTCCCGGCGCCCGCGCTGATCCAGGCCGACGACACGCGCCACTGCGCGGTCACCGTGGAACAACGAGCGCATCTGCCGTGGCGACAGAAACAGATCGTCGCTGTTGTCATCGGGCACCAGAAATCCAAAACCGTCGGGATGGGCGATGATGCGGCCGCGGACCAGATCGAGTTTTTCCACCAGGCCGTAACCGCGGCGGCGGTTGCGCACCACCTGACCGTCCCGCTCCATGGCATTCAGGCGCCGCCGAATGGCTTCCTGATCCTCCTCCGAGGTCAAGCCGAAGGCCTCCAGGATTTGTTCGCGCGTCTGCGGGACACCCTGTTTTTTCAGGATCTCGATAATGAGTTCGCGGCTCGGGATGGGGCGTGCGTATTTCTCCGCTTCGCGCTCCGCCTGCGGGTCCTGGGCCTTCCAGGCCGGCTTTCTGGTTGTACGTTTTTTGCTCATAGTGTTCGCCTAATATAGTAGTCCCGCGAGCCCCGTTGGCTCGCGTTGACAAGGGCAGCCGCGGCGGGTAAAGTGCGCGGCTCTCGGGCCAGACAGCAACCGCTGGCGGCCCAGTCCACCTGCCGAGGTGGCGGAATTGGTAGACGCGCTAGCTTCAGGTGCTAGTTGGGGTAACTCAGTGGAGGTTCAAGTCCTCTCCTCGGCACCACTTCCTTGTCCGTGACAGAAGACCCGTAAGTTGCCCATCCAACGCCGCCGGACAGCGGCTGGCTGTAAGGCCACGTCCCGACGTCGTCAACCGCGCATCAGCCATCAAACGGATGGCGCAGAATAATGGTATCCAGACGGTCCGGACCGGTGGAGATGATATCCACCGGGCAGGCGACCACGTCCTCGATACGCTTCAGATACGCCTTGGCATTGGCCGGCAGCTTGTCGTACTCGCGCACGCCGACGGTGGATTCCTTCCAGCCCGGCACTTCTTCATAGATCGGCTCGCAGGTCGCGAAGGCCTCGGCCCCGATCGGCGGCGTGAGACGCTCGTCGCCGGCGCAACGGTAGCCGACGCAAATGCGGATGGTGTCCAGTCCGTCCAGCACATCCAGTTTGGTGATGCACAACCCGGTCACGCTGTTGAGCTGATTGGCACGACGCAGCGCCACCGCATCGAACCAGCCGCAGCGGCGCGGCCGCCCGGTTGTGGATCCGAATTCATGACCGCGCTTGGCCAGATGTTCGCCCATCTCATCGAACAACTCGGTCGGGAAGGGCCCGGCACCGACACGGGTGGTATAGGCCTTGGTGA
Organism: Gammaproteobacteria bacterium; assembly: GCA_041553175.1. Taxonomy (GTDB): domain Bacteria; phylum Pseudomonadota; class Gammaproteobacteria; order Thiohalobacterales; family Thiohalobacteraceae; genus JAHJQQ01. Next base: position 10,904 of record JBFEJM010000025.1, read on the forward strand.
TGCCGAGGATGTAATCCAGATTGCGCGGGCCCACGCCACTGCCGGTGCAGGCGCCGCCGGCGGTGGTGTTGGATGAGGTCACGAACGGATAGGTACCGTGATCGATATCCAGCAGCGCACCCTGCGCGCCCTCAAACATGACATTCTCGCCGCTGCGGCGGCACTGATCGAGAATCTCCGGCACGTCGCCGACCATCGATTGCAGATCGTCGGCCATGCTGAAGGCCTCGTCCAGGGTTTGCTGGAAGTCGACCGGATCGGACTTGAAATAGTTCTGCAGGGCGAAGTTGTGGTAGTCGAGCACTTCACCGAGCTTGGCCGCGAAACGTTCGCGATGAAACAGATCGCCCAGACGCAGACCGCGGCGCGAGATCTTGTCTTCGTAGGCGGGCCCGATACCGCGGCCGGTGGTGCCGATGGCGGCTTTGCCCCGCGCACGCTCGCGGGCATGATCCAGCGCGACGTGGTACGGCATGATCAGGGCGCAGGCCTCGCTGATCTTCAGGCGCTCACGAGCCGGGATGCCGTTCTGCTCCAGCATGCGCAGCTCTTCGAACAGCGCCGCCGGTGACAACACCACACCGTTGCCGATCAGGCACTGTACTTTCTCGCGCAGAATTCCGGATGGGATAAGGTGCAGAACAGTCTTCTTGCCTTCGATCACCAGCGTATGTCCGGCATTGTGCCCGCCCTGAAAGCGCACCACAGCCGCTGCGCGTTCAGTGAGCAGGTCCACGATCTTACCCTTGCCTTCGTCACCCCACTGGGTGCCGATCACTACGACGTTCTTACCCATCGACCTGCGTTCTCCCATCCACGTGCGCCGGTTGTGGCGCAAAATTCATGCAAAC
>JBFEJM010000026.1:0-11379 GCA_041553175.1 Gammaproteobacteria bacterium
CGCGGAAACCGGCGTGGATTTTGTCTCTACCGGCTCACTCACCAAGGATCTGCGCGCGGTCGATCTGTCCATGCGTTTCGACTGAGGGCACGCTATCGCCGGACCCGGCGCCGGCAACCGATCATGCACAGGCAGCGCAAGAACATATCGGGATTCCGGAACTCCGGTCACTCCGTCGCTGAGGCGACTCATCCCAGCTGTCATCCCTCCCCTCATCCCTCTCGGGCAAGACCCGTGATGAGGTAACCACCGGACTTCTCGTCGTGCTGCAGATGCAGCAATTTGCGCGCTTCGGCCTCCTCCAGCATCTGGCCAAAGCTGCGGAAACCATGATAACTCTCGTTGAAGCCCGGCTTGCGCCGCTTGATGGCCTGCTTGACCATGGAGCCCCACACCTTTTCCTGTTCGCCGCGTTCCTCGAACAGGTCCTCGACCATCTCCAGCAGCATGTCCAGACCTTCCTGCTTGCGCTCCTCCTCGGTCTTTTCGGCGTGCTTCCTGGCAGCGACTTTTTTACTGGCCGGGGCCTTCTTGCGGGTGCGGCGCTGTTTCTCCACCGTGCGCACCAGATCATCGTAGTAGATGAACTCGTCGCAGTTGGCGATCAGCAGATCCGAGGTGGAATTCTTCACACCCACGCCGATGACGATCTTGTTGTTCTCGCGCAGCTTGCTGACCAGCGGCGAGAAGTCGGAATCTCCGCTGATGATCACAAAGGTGTCGACATGGGCCTTGGTGTAACAGAGATCCAACGCGTCCACCACCATGCGGATGTCCGCGGAATTCTTGCCCGACTGGCGCACGTGGGGGATCTCGATCATCTCGAATGCCGCCTCGTGCATGGACGGTTTGAACTCCTTGTACCGGTCCCAGTCGCAGTAGGCCTTCTTCACCACGATACTGCCCTTGAGCAGCAGGCGCTCAAGCACCTTCTGGATATCAAACGCGGCATACTTCGCATCGCGCACACCCAGCGCGACGTTCTCGAAATCGCAGAACAGGGCCATGTTCTGCGTCTGCGGCTTGCTTGTCATCGGTTCGCTCCCGGTCGGCTTTCGACCTCACCGCAATGCATTATTGATCAGGACACAGGTGCAGCGCTTGACCGGAATGGTCACTGGTCGCGCCTGAGGGTCAATCCACTAACCCAGCTCCAACGCCTCACCCGGTTGCGGCTGGGTGACTTTCACACCGCGCTCGCGCAGCACATTCCCGAATATCTCCATTGCATCCTCCTCGCCGTGCACCAGTACGACCGGGGGCTTGTTCTCGAAACCGCCATACCAGTTCAGCAGCCCCGCCTGATCGGCATGCGCGGACAGGCCGCCGACGGTGTGCACGGTCGCGCCGACGCGAATGGTCTCGCCCCAGAGGCGTACATGTTTGGCACCGTCGACCAGTGCGCGCCCCAGAGTGCCGCGGGCCTGGAAGCCGACCATGATGACGTGACAGTCACTGCGCCAGAGATTGTGCTTGAAATGATGTTTGATGCGTCCGCCGGTGCACATGCCACTGCCGGCGATGACAATCGCACCTGAACGGATTTTGTTGATGGCCATGGACTGGTTGGCGGTGCGGCTCATGCGCAGGTTGGGCAAGGTGAACATGCCACCGTTGTGTTTGTGCGCCTTGGCGGCCTCTTCGTCATAAAGCTGCCAGTGGCGACTATAGACCTCGGTCGCCTCGATGGCCATGGGGCTGTCAAGAAAGATGTTCCAGGCGTCCAATCCCCATTCCTTGTAGTACTCCTGGAACATGTACAACAGTTCCTGGGTACGACCGACGGCGAACGCCGGAATCAGAACGTTGCCGCGCGCGGTCAGCGCGGTACGCAGGATTTCACCCATTTCCTCCCAGGTGCTTTCCCAACTGCGGTGACTGCGATCGCCATAGGTGCTTTCCATGACCACAAGATCGGCCTGCCGGATCACCGTCGGATCGCGCAGAATCGGGGCGCCTTTATGACCGAGATCGCCACTGAACACGATGCGGTGCTCACGCCCCTGATCGCGGATACGGAACTCGGCAATGGCCGAACCGAGAATGTGTCCGGCGTCGTGCAGTGTCACCCAGACGCCCGTTGCGATACGCCGCTCGACACCATAATCCAGTGTTTTGAAAGAGCCCATGGCATTCTGCGCATCGACCACGGTATACAGCGGCTCGATGGCATGCAGGCCTTTACGCTGACGCTTGCGGTTCTCCCACTGCGCGTCCTTTTCCTGCAGATGACCGGAATCCTTGAGCATGATGCGGCATAGGTCCCGGGTGGCGCGCTGGGTGAATACCGTGCCCTTATACCCGGCCTTGATCAGCAGCGGCAGCCGGCCCGAATGATCGAGATGGGCATGGGTCAGCACCATTGCATCGAGCTGGCCCGGCTCGAATTCGAAGGCTTCACGATTGCGCGCTTCATCCTTGCGTCCGCCCTGAATCAAACCACAATCGATCAGGACCCGCGCCTGATCCGTCTCCAGCAGAAAACAGGAACCCGTGACTTCACGTGCCGCACCCAGAAAACGCACTTTCATGATTTCGACCCCACTCTAACGTGATATCTTTTACACTACTGCGCACGCGCAAATAAGGCAAAAAAAACCGCACAAACAACGCCAACTGTCAAAGCTTGACCGTACGCCGATTCCCCGCCATGCTGTTCGCGCACCAATGGCAGCGCGGTTAGCTGATCGGCCCCGGTGTTTGGGGTGACTGCGTATTGCAGCATGCGATATTGACAGCGGTTCACACACCGGCACATCCGTCGAATAGCACAATGACTGATCACAACGACAGCGATCCCCCACGCTCCCGGATTCATGAGATTCTGTTGCTGCCACCGCTACCCGCAATCGCCGGCCGGTTGCTGGCCCTGGTTGGCGATGACGACTGTGATATCGATGAACTCGCCGAGCTGATCGAGCAGGACCCGGGCCTGACCGCGCGTATAATCGGCATTGCCAATTCCGCCTACTTCGCCCGCCGGACCGAGATCTGCTCGGTGCATGACGCTATCGTGCGGGTCCTGGGCCTGAATCTGGTGCGCGGTATCGCCATCGGTATCGCCCTCAGCAAGCCACTCGACACTGCCGCCTGCCCCGATTTCCAGCTCGACCGGTTCTGGTATCGGGCCATGCAGACCGCCGCGCTGGCCCGCCTGCTCGCACCGCTGGTAAAACTGCCCGAACACGACCGCAGCTGCCTGTTTCTGTGTGGGTTGCTGCACAATCTGGGGCAGCTGGTGCTGGTGCATGCCTTCCCCGACCGCATGTCGCAGGTCTTTCGCGCCTGGGCGGAACATCCCGAAACCGGCCTGCTCGCGCTGGAGAGTCGTCACCTGGCCTTGACGGAGATCGAAGCCGGCACGGTCATCGCGCAACGCTGGCAGCTGCCGGTGCCGGTCGCGGAGGTGATCGAGTTCCGGCATGACCCCTGGCGCGCGGGCGCCGCCGCGCCCCTGGTGCAAATGGTGACCCATTGCGCACATTTCGCTGCCGCGCTGTATGATGATCCGCAGGCACTCCGCACGCCAATAGGTGCTGCGGGCATGGCCCTGGCCGGGACAGACGAGGTGCGCGTCGAGCGGATTTTCCAGCAAGTCCGGGCCCAGGACGAACAAATGCGAGCCCTCGCGCTGACCCTCGCCAACACACACTGATCGCGTTATGGATGCCAAACCCTTCACTGCCGCCTACGAGGAGTTGAATCACCGCTTTATCAAGCTGGTGAACGACTTGTCTTCGCTGCGCAATCTGTCGCGTCTCAGCCTGCGCCGCACCACCCAGGCCGACCTGCTGCGCGATGCCCTGCGCATTCTGATGGAGAACAATGAATTCGCGCAGTGTTCCATTTTCATGCTCGACGATGGTGTACTGTCCTGCGGCGGCGGACTGGACTGGCCCGACCTGCTGGAACGCGACGAACGCACGCCCCACCGGCCGGCCCAGTTCCGCGTGGGTGAAGGCATCATCGGTCTGGCGGCGGAAACCGGCAATCTCCAGCACTGTCACGACTGCCGGCGCGAACCCCGTTTCCTGAAACGGGCGCAAACCGACGCTGCCGGTTCGCTGATCTGCGTACCTATCCTGTTCGCCGACCGAGTGCTCGGCGTGGTGAACGTGTCGCACCAGCGGCCCAACGCCTTCAGCGAAGCCCATGAACGACTGCTGACGGTGTTTGCCAGCTTTCTTGGCCAGATCCTGTCCAACTGGCGCTACTACCATCAGATGGAGGAGGAGATCCAGCGCCGCACCGGCGAGCTGGAGGCGGCGCTGCAGGAAGCGGAGCAGCTCAAGCGGCGCTATCAGCACCTGTCTATCATCGATGAGTTGACCGGCATCCACAATCGCCGCTTTTTCTTTCCGGAAGCGCATGCCGCGCTGTCAACTGCCGTGCGTCACCGGCACAACTTCTCCATCATGATGATCGACCTGGACCGGTTCAAACAGATCAATGATCTGTACGGTCACAGCATGGGCGACAAGGTATTGCAGATTGCCGCGGCTTTGCTCAAGGGTCAGACGCGCGAAGGCGACATCATCGCCCGTTTCGGCGGCGAGGAATTCATTCTGGCGCTGCCGTATACCGATCTCGAAGGCGCCCGGCAACTCGCCGATCGCATTCTGGTTTCATTGCGCAGCCTGTCGCTCAATGCCGCTGATCAGGCAGTACGCGTAACCACTTCGATCGGACTTGCCAGTCTGACCGGCACTGAATCCCCCGACCGTCCCGACCTGCTCGAAGCCCTGCTGCGACAGGCCGATCAGGCACTGTATTTCAGCAAGCAGCAGGGGCGTGATCAGTACCGCGCCTATGCCGATATCGAGGCACAGCTGTCCCCGGCTGACTAGCGTTCAGTTGTCAGCCATTTTCAAGACGCGCCCGCACCAGGGCGGCATCGATTGCTTCACGATCCAGAATATGCGGCAACAGCCGCAGCTGCTGCATCAGTACGGCCGGCCGGCGACAGGCAAAGGCCTCGAGTTCGCGTCGGCGTGATTCGGCAAGATTCGGTAGCGTCAGAAGATAGGGCGCCTGCCATGCAAGATAATCCTGCACCGCGGCTGCGGTCTGGGCATCGCGCCAAACTTCCCGCATCAGCAGCGCTGGAAAGGCATCCGCGGCAAGTGTCCGCCCTTCCCATTCCGCGAGTAGATTACGCCCGTCCAGTGCGAGCCCCCGACCGTCGCTTTCGCGGCGAAACCACTGCAGTCGCAGCGGTAACCCGGTACGGCGTTTGACTGCATCGGTCAGCCAGGCCGCATGCGGCCCGTGCACACTGTTGTCCTGTTGCAGAGTGGCGGAAACGAAATCCGGATCATCGGTGCTGGTGGCCTGCCAGCGCGGATGCTGCGGCAGATTGCGCTGCGTTTCGTCGCACTGACTGGCGAACAGGGTGACCGGCATGCCGGCTCGATCGACCAGCCAGCATTCGCACCTGTCCTGCAGCGGAAACGGGACCGAGGGACGTGCCGCCAGCGCCGTCCGCAGCGCCGCCAGTGCGGGATACTCCGAGACATCACCTAGGATCGGGTTAAGCGGCAGCCGGCGCAGATCACCGGGCGGCATCCAGCTGCCGTAATTGAAAAAGGGCTTGGACGCGCGCCGCGGTCCGATATCGCCCCATTGCATTTGCTGGATAGGCGTCTGCGAGCGCAACTGAATGTTCCACAGCCAGCCGTCGTAGCTCAGCGCACGGCCGTCATCGACTTCGACTACCTGCACCGTACCCTTGAACGGCGACAGCCGGCGCTGCGCATAGGTGCGGACGCCATCCACCAAGGACTAACCTAGATTATCCAGCCGTTCCTGCAAACGGCGCAGCAGATCTTCGGCCAGATCCTGCTGATGCTGATCCAGCGCCTCGTAAAGAAACTCGAGCTTGTCCATCGCCTCGTTGATGGCGCCCCGATCCGTCAACGAATCCAGATTCTCTGCCACCTCGACGAGATATCTGTCCATTCCGCCACCTCCGTCGCAAGTTGTAGCCCGGCCGTTTTACAGAGTATGTACCAGAGCCGCGGCCATCACCAACCACTCTCCAAGCCGGTCGCCCAGTCGGCAACAAATTGCTCGAGAGAGTCGATGAAGTCCGAATCGTGCTCGGTGCGATTGATGGTCAGATGAATCTGTACCCTGTCCGGTTCCGGTGCCAGGCCGGTGCAGACTGTCCACTGTAGGGCGTTGGGGCAGCCGGGCAGCGTGAACCGAACACCCTCGCGTACATCCTCGCGGTGCACGCGGATGTTTCCCCAGATGCAATAGATGTCACCGCGCGAGCCTTCGTTGTCGAGCACTTCGTAGATCGATCCGCACCAGCGGGACAGGTCCGCGATAGTCAATCGACGATGCAGATCCGACACCTGCGCAGGTACTTTGGCGGTCGCAAAAAACTCCATCACCCGCCCCCAAGCTCAATCCAATCTGTCAGGCGGCCCAGCCCAATTCGGCCGCGCGCGCCCGCGCCTGCGCCGGCACATCCGCCGCAACAAAGTGCTCATGCAGAATCTGCACGCCCAGCATATGATTGATCACGGCATCGAGCTGAACCTGGGTCGAGGTCGGCGTGTCCGGATTCTCATGCAACTCAAACAGCGTCTGCACACCCTTGCCATCCAGCAGCCCGGCGGCCGCAACCGCGTCGTTCGACAGATAACGATCCGCCAGCGCCTTCATCGCCGCCCATTTCTTCGGATCGGTATGCGCCGGCGGCGCCATGAAGGCGAACTTCTCGCGTTCATAAAGCACCTGCGGCAACAGACCCTTCATCGCCTCGCGCAGCACGTATTTCTCGACCCGGCCCTTGATGCGCATCGATGGCGGCAGCTGGGTCGCGAACGCGGCCAGATGATGATCCAGGAACGGCGGCCGCGCCTCCATGGAGTTCGCCATATCCACCCGATCGCCGCCCCAGGTCAGAATCTGCCCTTCAAGCATGGTCTTGATCCAGACATACTGCGCCTTGTCGAGCGCGTGCCGGCCTTCGAGCATGCTGCCGTCCAGTGCCGCCGCGATCGCCGCGCCCGGTTTATAACCGGCGACCTCGTTGCGGCGATCGGCGTTCATCAATGCCGGCACGTGAGCGGCCGCACCCAGCCAGGGCTGCAGACAACTCGGCGTGAAGCCGACCAGCGCATCCAGCGCCGGATCATGCACGGCATCCTCGGCCAGCATTGCGCCTTTGAAGAGTTTGTTGCTCTCGGCCAGCATCTGTTCCCAGGCCAGTCGCTCGGCCTGCGGGAGGGTATCGAGTCCGTGCAGGAACATGTCGCGGCGGAACGCCGGATAGCCGCCGAACAGTTCGTCCGAGCCCTCACCGGTCACCACCACTTTATAGCCGGCCTTGTTCACATGCCGGCTCATCAGCAGCTTGGCGACACCGAGGGTGTTGTAGATGGTGCGCTCGGTATGCCACAAGGTCTCGACAAAATTATCGTACAGATGATCGGCCTTGAGCCGCATGACATCCTGATCGGCGCCGACCGATTGCGCCATTTCCATCGCGATGGGTGTTTCGTCGTAGTCCTTGTCATCGAAGCCGATGGTAAAGGCCTTGACCGCCGACTGCTGACTGGCCGACGACATGCCCAGAATGGAACAGGAATCGATACCGCCGGACAGATAACAGGCGACCGGCACGTCCGCTTCCAGCCGCAGCTGTACCGCCTGCAGCAGCTGTTCGCGCACGCCCTCGATGTAATAGTTCTCGTCGCGATCGTCGCCACGCTCGGCATCCAGCGGGAAATCCATATCCCAGTATTTCTGCTCGCGGATCCTGAACTTGCCATGCGCGCGCTCGATGATGACGACGTGACCCGGCTTGACCTGGTGAATACCCTCGAACGCCGTCGTGCCCGGCACGATCGTCTGCATGAGCTGGTGATACAGCCCTTCGGAGGAAAATTTCCGCGGTACTTCGGGATGCGCGAACAGCACTTTCAGCTCCGAGCCGAACACGAAGGTCCCGTTCACTTCGGTCCAGTACAGCGGCTTGATGCCGAAGCGATCACGCACCAGCATCAACCGATCGCGCTTGCGATCATAAAGCGCAAAAGCGAATTCGCCGCGCAGGTGCGGCAGCATGTCTTCCAGCCCGAAGCGCGGATAGAGATGCAGCACCAGTTCCGAATCGCTCTTGGTGCGGAAACGCGCACCGCGCGACACCAGATCCGCCCGCAGCCGCTTGTAGTCGTAGAGTTCGCCGTTCTGCGCCAGCAGCAATTCCCCATCGGCCGAGCGGAACGGCTGCCGCGCGCGGTCTTCGTCCAGATCGATAATCGATAGACGCGCATGACTGAAGCCCACCCCGCGGTCTTCGACCGCCTGCCAGCCGAAACCGTCCGGCCCGCGGTGATACTGAATGGCCGCCATCGCCACCAGCGTATCGGGGTCGACCGGCCGGGCCGGATCGGCGTGCATATAACCTGCAATGCCACACATAGTTGATTACCTTAAGTTTGGATTGAATAAAACTCTTACCGCAAAGGACGCGAAGGCGCGCGAAGGAAACCCGGTTAAGTCAAAAACGAATTCTCTCTTGTGTGCCTGAGCATGTCTTCATGGTTTTACATGAATCATGTGTTTTACTTTGCGCGCCTTCGCGTCCTTCGCGGTTAAATTTTCCTGAGTAATCACTCAAGCTCAAGTCGGTGTATCCATCACCTGATGGATGCGCTGCACCAGCGCGGTGAGCAGCGCCATGCGCACGAACACCGCGCCGCGCGCCTGGGCGAAATACCAATTGTGTTCGGTATCGTCGAGATCGGTGGCAAGTTCTTCACCGCGCGCCAGCGGATGCAGAATAATCGCGCCCGGCTTGAGCGGCGAGGCGGCCGACAGGCGCAGTTCCTCGCCTATGCGTTCAAAGCTGTCACCGACCCAGGCGATGGAATTGATGTACACCACGTCAAGCATCGGCAGTTCGCTGTCGAGACGGCTTGCCACCCGGAGTTTGAGACCGGCGGTTTGCAGCTCTTCGCGCTGATCACTATCAAACGGCTCGTCGCCGTCGCAGATAATCACGACTTCGTCAATAGCGTGCGCGTACAGCGCCAGACACAACAACAGACTGCGCACCGTGCGCATGCGTGACGGCATGCCGATAATGCCAATACGGATTCTCTGTTTGGCCGGCACCGTGCGATTCATCAGCTCGGGGCGCCATTTGAAGATGGTATAAATGTCGGCCAACGCCTGGGTCGGATGCTCGTCGATACCGTTGCCGGCGTTGATGATGGGAATGCGCAACGAATCCAGCATTTCGTAGACGGAGGTCTCGCTGGTATCGCGCAGCACGACGAGATCACCATAATTGTTGAACATCTCGGCGACGTCGGCCAGCGACTCACCCTTGGCGATGCCGGTGGTGGCCGGGTCGGTGATCGACATGATGTCGCCACCCAGCCGGTGCCAGGCGCTTTCGAACGACAGCCGTGTGCGCGTGCTCGGTTCATAGAACGCACTGATCAGGATCTTGCCGGCCAGTGGCGGCTGATGAATCGCGGGCGTCGTCTCATACCAGGCCGCCATGCGGCACAGCTGGGCGACCCTGTCCTGATTGAACTGCCGTGCCGACACCAGCGGCCGGTTGGCCAGATCGACCAGCGGCGACGGATCTTCCGGAATATGTTCCAGCAGCGCGCGCGGCCGATCCAGTCCGGTCGTCCATTGCCGCGCCTGTACCGGCTCGTGCAACGCCGGATGCAAACCTTTCACCACAATTTCCCCTTGCGCCAATCACGCAACCAAAGAATCAATAACACAAACGGCGACACCAGCGTGACCGCCAGCGCGATCGTCACCATCGTTGTCAGAAAGCTCACCGATACGGTCATGTCACAGTCCCCGCTCGTTGAGACTGGCCCAATCGAAGTCACGCGGCGCCAGCCAGGTGCTGGCCAGCACAATGCACATCGACACCAGCGCCGAAACCAGAGCCGCCACGTAGAAGCCGATCAGGAAATAGGCCCCCAAGCCGATTGCGGTGCCAAGCACCATCGCCGCCATGGCCCCGGTCGGATTGGTGCGACGCCAATACAGTCCGGCCGCGATCGGCCAGATGGTACTGGCAACGAACGCACCTGTGAAATGCAGCAGCGCGGCAAGCGTCGTCAGTCGCGGCAGACACAGCAACCAGGCCACCACACCCAGACCGACGACCACCCAGCGCGCGGCGCGGCGCAGTTCTTCGGGCGATGCCCGCGGCCGCAGATGACCACGATAGATATCCTGCAGGACAAGATCGCTGGTGGCGGCCAGGAGTGAATCGAGGCTGGAGGCCAGCGCCGAGAACACTACAATGAACACGAGTATAGCCCCACCGACACCGAGCAGATTCGCCGCCACCAGCGGACCGACCATATCCGCTGCCGGTACGTTCAGGCCCAGCGCCGGCGCGGCCAGCGCGATGAAGCCCGCGACCACCGGAATCGGCATCCAGAAAATGCCGGCGGTCAGATAGGCCTTGAAGCCGACGCCTTTGTCAAAGGCGAAGGCGCGGCTCCACCAGACATTCGAATGAAAGATCTCGCCGACGCCGAACAGCAGATTGTTGAACAGGAACATGATGGCCGCCGGCATCAGCAGATTCAGAAGTTCCGGCCGTTCTTCGGACACCGCCTCATGCATGCGCTCGAAGCCGACCGCGTCGATCGCCAGCCAGGCGAGTATCAGAATGCCGAACAGGATCAGCAGCGTCTGAATGAAGTCGGTGCCGATGACGGCACGCAGACCGCCCAGCACGGTATAGAGCACGCAGATGGCAAGAATGACGCTCATGCCGAGTCGATAGTCGATGCCCGTCAGCGCATTGATCAGAATACCGCCGGCCATGCCCAGACTGATCAGCCAGCCCAATCCATAGAACAGCGAAATGGCGAGAAAGATACGCCAGGCGGTTTTGCCGTAGCGCAAACGAATGAAATCACCACTGGTGAAACCGCCCGGCATGAGCGCGCGAATGCGACGTGCAAGCGGCGCGAACAGAATCAACCCGACCGAACCGAGCGAGTAACCGAGCATGCCCCAGATACCCATCTGATAGGCAAGCTGCGGTGCGGCCATGGTGGTGTTGCTGGTGACCCAGGTCGCCATCGCCGTCGCCGTGCCGAGTGCCAGGCCCACGCGTCGACCGGCCAGAACATAATCGTCGAGTTCCTTCGCGCGCCGGCCCCAGAACCAGCCCAGCCAGACCCAGAGCACACTGAACGCGGCCAGAATGCCCCAGCCGAGAGAAGGGTCGAGAATGGCACTGTTGACCGGGTTCATTTTTTCACCAGGCGCTTCACCTCATGAATGGCCTGCTCCGTGGACAGCACACGCGCATAGCGATCCTTCATGGTGGTGAGGGTGGCGTTCTGCAGTTCGGGCGTCACTGTCGCACAG
>JBFEJM010000027.1:0-11349 GCA_041553175.1 Gammaproteobacteria bacterium
ACTGCTGGGAAGCCAACGACTCGATCTGCGCCACTATCATCACCAACTATATTTCTGCCTGGGCCGGGGGCTCGGTCGGTGCGGCTGGTCGACAGATCCAATTGACTCCGCCACCGCTTAATCCGCCTGGCTCGAGCAAGACATTCCCGGCTGATCCGGGTCTATTTGCCAGTACCGTACATCCGGTTCTGACCACCTATTGTCAGAATTGTCATACCGAGTCGAGCTCGAACCCGCAATCGCCATTTTTCGCAAACAGCGATGTCGCCTCTGCCTACGAGGCAGCGAAATCAAAGATGGATCTCGACACACCCGCCAACTCGCGCTTTGTAGTAAGGCTGCGTCAGGAATTCCATAACTGCTGGGATGACTGTACGGACAATGCTAACGAGATGCAGGCGGCCATCGAGGCCTTCTCCAACCAGATTCCGGTGACTCAGGTTGATCCACAGCTTGTCACCAGTATGGCACTGACACTCGGCGAAGGTGTAATTGCCGCCGGCGGCAACCGGCATGAGCCGAACGCAATCGCTCTCTATGAATTCAAGGAAGGCAGCGGTACCGTGGCTTATGATACCAGTGGTGTAAATCCACCGCTCAACCTGAACCTTATCGGACAGGTTGACTGGGTCGGCGGTTACGGTATTGACATTGTGAATGGCAAGGCACAGGGTTCGACAACGGCCAGCGCCAAGCTTTCGCAGCTTATCAAGCAGACCGGCGAGTACAGTATCGAAGCCTGGGTTGTACCTGCCAATGTTTCCCAGGAAGGGCCTGCACGTATCGTGAGCTACTCTGCGGGCACGCTGGCGCGTAATTTCACACTCGGCCAGACTCAATACAACTACGACTTCCTGCACCGTTCGACAACAACGGACGCCAACGGTGAAGCGGCATTGTCGACAGCTGATGCAGATGAACGTCTGCAGGCAACGCAACAGCACGTCGTGGTCACCTTCGATCCTGCCAATGGCCGCCGCATCTACGTCAATGGCCAATTCACCGGAGATCTGGATAGCGTCGCTGGCGGCGGCCTTGCCGACTGGGACGAAACCTTTGCCCTAGTGCTTGGTAACGAGGTTAGTGGCGATCGGCTCTGGCAGGGCAGATTGCGATTGGTCGCAATCCACAACCGCGCACTCACGGATGCGCAGATTCTGCAGAATTTCGAAGCCGGTGTCGGCGAGAAATTCTTCCTCCTGTTCAGCGTGTCGCATCTGGTTAATGTGCCCGACAGCTACATCATGTTTGAGGTCAGTCAGTTCGATAGTTACAGCTATCTGTTCAACACACCGACCTTCATCAGTCTCGATGTAAACGCACAGCCGAACGGAATCCCGATTCGCGCCATGCGTATCGGTGTCAACGGCCAGGAAGCCACTGTTGGCCAGGCTTATCGCAATCTGGATGTGACGATCAACAATACCGACTACACAGCCAATGGTCAGGTGATGTCTGACCTGGGTACGATCGTCCCACTCGAATTGGGGCCGGACAATGACCAGTTCTTCCTGACCTTTGAGTTGATCGGATCAAACAGCAATGTGGTCACTGAACCGGCACCCTTGCAGCCGGCTCCGCCAGCGGACGCTGCACCAGTGTCGGATATCGGTCTCCGTACGTTTGATGAGATCAATATCTCCATGGCGAACATGACGGGTGTAAGTGCAAATGACACTCAGGTAAATGCGACTTTCAACACCATCCGGCAGCAGTTGCCGACCACGGAAAGCATCGAAGGCTTCCTGTCAGCGCATCAGGTTGCTGTCTCGCAGCTGGCCATCGAGTACTGCAATGCGCTGGTGGAAAACACGGGACTGAGATCAACTTATTTCCCCGGCTTCGTGTTCAGCAGCAGTGCCGTGACCGACTTCAATACACCGGCCAAACGCGATCAGATCATCAATCCGCTGTTCAACAAGATGTACGGGACGGGTCTGACGACTCAACCCGATCCCGTGGCGGTCTCGACCGAGTTGAACAATCTGATTGACAGATTGATCGCTTGCGGTGGCGGCTGCCCAGCTGATCGCACCGAAACCGTCGTCAAGGCCGCTTGTGCCGCAACCCTTGGCAGCGCAGCAATGCTGCTGCAGTAACGGATTAACTGGAGAACAACCATGTCTAAACGCAGACCTTTGTCCCCCGATGAGCCGTTGCTTCATCGCGATCACAAGCGACCGCATACACGGCGTGACTTCCTGGCCCAGGGCCTGATGGCCAGCTTTGGTGTGGTTACCGCACCCACGCTGTTTGGCCTGTTCGCCAACCCGCGTGCCGCGCAAGCGGCACTGTCGGCGGATCTTGAAACGCTCAAAGCATCCTGCGGCATTTCCGTTCAGGGTGCGGGCAAGATCCCCTTCATCTGTTTCGATCTGGCGGGTGGTGCCAATATTTCCGGCTCCAACGTTCTGGTAGGAAGACAGGGCGGCCAATTCGACTTCATCAGTACCGCGGGGTACAGCAAACTCGGCTTGCCGGGCGACATGATTCCGCCGGCGGTCGATACCGTGAACGGAGGGGACTTTACCGATACAACGCTCGGCCTGGCGTTTCATAAGGACAGCGCGTTTCTGCGCGGCATAATGGACAAGATTTCCCCCGCCACTGCTGCCAATATCAACGGCGCCATCATTCCGGGCCGTTCCGAGAACGATACCGGCAATAACCCACACAACCCGATGTACGGCATCAACCGGGCGGGCGCCGATGGCGAACTGCTGACTCTGATCGGTTCACGCAGTTCCGATTCGGGCGGTAACTCAATGTCCCCCGCTGCAATGATCGATGCGTCTGTGCGTCCAACCAAGGTAGATCGCGCGAGCGATGTCACCGGTCTGGTCGATACCGGCAAGCTGGTGGGTCTGCTGAGTCAGTCCGACGCCGTTGCGGTAATGGAATCCATTCAACGTCTCAGCGATGCGAAACTGAGTCGCGTCAGCACCAAGTTGACTACGGACGCTATCGTGAAGGATCTGGTGCGCTGCGGTTATGTGAAGAGTGCGGATCTGGTAGATCGTTACGGCGATCCTACTGCACTCAATCCGTTAATCGATCCCGATATCCTGGGTCCGATTTTCGATGCCGGAGAACTCAGCAACAACGAGTTCCAGAAGACCGCGTCCGTCATGAAGCTGGTCATGAACGGCTATGCCGGTGCAGGCACGATTGCGATGGGTGGCTTCGACTATCACACGGGTGAACGCGCCACAGGTGAAATCCGTGATCTTCGTGCTGGCCGCTGTATGGGCGCCTGTCTCGAATATGCGGCGCGTCTCGGATTGCCGCTGATGCTGTATGTGTTCAGCGACGGCTCCCTGTCCAGCAACGGCATGATCGACAATTCGATGGACGGACGTGGCAAGGGCGTCTGGACCGGTGACAATTCGTCCACGGCCGCCTCATTCTACCTGGTCTATAACCCGGCCGGCCGACCAGTACTGCGTGGTGCCACCCTGGACGACCAGTTGCGTAACCAACAGATTGGCTATTTCCGTGCGGATGGCTCAGTGGAAACAGCTTCCAGTCCCGCCGCCAACAACGTCAATCTGATGGTTGAAACCGTGATCCTGAACTACATGGCGTTACACGGCGAACAGGGCAACTTCCCGACGCTGTTCCCGAATCACGGCCTGGGCAATGCCACCTTGCGCGACAGCCTCACGGCCTTCAATCAGATTGTAAACGGAACAATCTGATTCCATTGTGTTGTGACACCCTCGGGCCCGGCCATTATTGGTCGGGCCCGATTCATTTCAACATCAATCAATCCGCGAAAAGTGATTGCAGAAAAGCCTGCATCTGCGCCCAGGAGTCCTCGTCGGCCTGCTGATCGTAGGCGAGCGGCATATCGAAACGTTTACCGACTTCATCGGCCATCGGATTCGTGAAGCTGTGTTTCACGCCCGCGTAATTCACCAGCCGGAAAGAGACATTGGCCTTGGTCATCTCTTGTGCGAACCCGGCGACCTGTTCTGGCGGCACAAAGGGATCGGCCGCACCGTTGAACACCATCACCCGCGCCTTGACCTTGCCTGCTTCCGCCGGCGTTTGCGTACCCAGACTGCCATGGAAGCTCACCACGCCATCCAAGTCCATTCCCGCTCTTGCCATATGCAGGACCATGCCACCGCCGAAACAGTATCCGATTGCCGCGATCTGATCCTTGTCGACCGTGGGTTGTTTGGCCAATACTTCCCGCGCGCCGGAGAAACGTTGCTCCGCTACCGCCATATCGGCCGTCACCGCCTGCATGAACGCCTTGGCATTGTCGGGATGGTCCGCAACCTTGCCATCCCCGTACATATCCAGCGCCAACGCTGTATAACCCAGTCCCGCGAGCATCTCGGCCCGCTTGCGCGCATAGGCGTTATGCCCCCACCACTCATGCACTACCAGCACACCGGGGCGGGCACCTTTGATGGCGTCGTCGTAGGCCAGGTAACCGGTCATACGGGTATCACCGACCTTGTACTCAACCACCTCGGTTTTGATTTCGGCCGTAACCGCTGTCGCCAGCAGGGCCATCAGAAAACCGGCAAATCCTCGCATCCACTTCATGTCGTTTCTCCCTTTGTCCACCGTCATTGTAGGATTAGCATGCCAGATGTCGGGTTTACGGGCGACCCCCACCCGGGTTATATAGTTGGTCAAATTAACGGTTTCCGGCAGAACAAAGCCGCATGGACTAAGCTAGAAAGACCAACAACAACCCTGTGTTGAGGAATATCCGCCCCCTGCGCGATAGACCGATCCTCCCACTGCATCTCCAGCGCGAATCTATGACCAAACCAAAGATCCTGGTCGTCGAAGACGACTCCCACACCGCCAAGGCAATCTGCCTGCAGTTGCAGGCGGCTGGTTTCAACGCTATCGAAGTGGCGACCACCGGCAAGGAAGCCATTGTCCTGGCGGAACATGAACACCCTGCCCTGGTGTTGATGGACATCGTTCTCGAGGGTGGCATGGACGGCATCGAGACGGCGGAAATCATCCGTGAACGCCTGCAGATTCCGGTGCTCTATCTCACATCGAGCGAGGACCGCGAGAAGTTCGAACGGGCCAAGGCGACCGGGCCCTTCGGCTATCTTGTCAAGCCGGTCACTGAGCGCGATCTCGCGCTTACAATCGAGATCGCACTGTACCGACATCAGCTAGAAACGCGCCTGCGGGAAAGCGAAAGGCACCTGGCCGACGCCCAGCGCCTCGGACGCCTGGGCAGCTGGGACTGGAATATCCGCTGTGACTGTTTTTACGGTTCGGAGGAGCTGTTCCGGATGTTCGGTCAACCGGTGCAGCGTGAAGGATTCAAATTGGACACGCTCATCGAGCGTGTCCCGTCAGCCGACAGACCGGTGATCCGCAAGGCCATCAAAGCCGCTTTCGAGAATGGTCACCGCTACAGCATCTATCATCGCATTCGGCTGCCCAACGAGCAGGAGCGCATCGTCCATCACAGCTGCGATGTGGAACTGGACGATCGCGGCGAGGTGCGACAATTGACCGGCACCGTCCAGGATGTCACCCAGCTCAAGGCGGCCGAGGCCAAGCTCTGGCACATCGCCCACCATGATCCTTTATGCGATCTGCCCAATCGAATGCTGATGTACGATCGCTTGAGCCAGACCCTGGCGCGAGCCCAACGCAATAAAAAGCAGGTTGCCCTGATGATGTTCGATCTGGACGACTTCAAAAAGATCAATGACACCTACGGCCACCAGGTCGGCGACAATCTGCTTATCGAGGTTGCCAACCGCCTGCGCCACTGCGTGCGCGACAGTGATACCATCGCCCGACTGGGCGGAGACGAGTTCACCATCATCATCGACCAGCTGGCCGAGTCCCGCGACGTCGCGGTGGTGGCAAAGAAGATCGTCGAAGCCATGCAGGAACCCATCTCGCTGGACGGCCAGATTGTTCAGGTCACCTGCAGCATCGGCATCGCACTTTATCCGGCTGATGCCTCCAACATGGATGAGCTGCTCAAAACAGCCGACAATGCCATGTACGATTCGAAACGCACCGGCAAGAACACCTTCCACTTTCACGCCGACGTCAAACGCCATACGCACTGATCACCGGCTCTGCCCGTACGACATAGCGCTGACCACCGCCGGGCGTAATGGCCTCAAAGGGATAACAGGTCAACAGATAGAGTTCTCCTGCGACCGCCCGCAACGCCTCACCGCCGTCAGTATCGATAATCGCCGTCTCGCTGATCATATATTCCCGCCATTGGCCATTGATCGACTGCAACCGCAGCCGGTCACCCTTTTCGAGCGCCTGCACGAAACGGAAATGGGTATCGCGGTGACCGGCGATCAGTGCCGCGCCGGCCTGCTCGGACCCGACCATACCAGGGCCGAAGGCCAGACTGCGGCCGCTGGCATCGGCCAGTATCCAACTGCGTACGCCCAGCCGCGGCACTTCCAACAGCGCGACCGGCACGGTGTCCGCCCAGGGCCAGGGCGGGCTCACCGCGCCGCTGGTGACCCGCGCGTCCCAGCTGCGGGCGATCAGTTCCTGCGCCAGCAGCGCCTTGGCATGAATGTAGCCGCCCTGCCCCACCTGCCACAGGGCGGCCATCAGCAGCGGCAACGCCAGAACGCGACGCAGCCTGAACCGGCTCAGCATGGCTCACGCCTCCGCCGACCCCACAACCCGGCGCCGCCAAGCAACGCGCCCAGCCCATATATAATGTGCAGGGCAGCCGGCGTCGCAGTTTGTGGCAAGTTACCGAAAACCTTCTGATAATTCCATCCGGCCGGCATCGCCAACGGCAGTTTGCCGGACTCGAGCGCAGCGGCGTCGGGGCGCACCGGTGTCACGTCGACCGCCACCAGACTGGTGAAGCGGCTGACCAGATGGTGCTCCAGCGCAAGCTTCGTCATCACCTCCTGCATCTGTCCGCCTTCGTCACTACCCAAGCGATCCTCCATACCGGCCAGTTTCGCCCGCGCCCAGGCCACCGCCACACCGTCGCTGGGCACACCGCGCTGCAGCGGCAGTTCCACCGCCCAGGGCACACCGGCACCCTGCCCCGACACACGAACCGAGCTGACCGACGCCGGCAGCTTCGCGTTCAGCACCAGCGGTTCCCCCACATAGAGATCGGGAAACTTGTCCGGCTGCATATCCACCACAACGCCGTCCGGCCATTCGACCTCGATGTCCTTGAGCACGGGTGACCGCAGTTTGCGAAACAGCGCGCCCATTCGCTCGCCGACCTCTGCCAGATCACCGATGAAGGTGAAGGTGCCGCGACCGTAGCGCGCCGCTTCGCGCATGAAGTGGCTGTTGGGCGCCGAACCGATACCGACGGTAAACAACCGGCTCGTGCCTAGATGCTTTTGAATCAAACCAAACAACGCCTGTTCATTGCTGACGCTGCCATCGGTCAGAAACACCACCTGCCGAACCATGGACGTGGTGCCGCTGTCTTTGAGTGCAGCTTCCAATGCCGGTGCCATTTCGGTACCACCATCGGCCTGCAGCCGTGCGACATAGTCACGTGCCCGCCGCACATTCTCGGGCGTCGCGTCGGCACTGCGCCGAAACAATTGCTCGGTCGACGAATTGAATTGAATGACATTGAAGCGGTCCTGCGCGCGCATTTGAGTCAGGGCGAGATCCAGTGCTTCGCGCGCCTGAACAATGGACGGACCGTGCATGGAGCCCGAGGTGTCGATAACATACACGACCTCGCGGGCGAGCGCCTGCAGATCATCCGTACCCGGTTCCGGCGGCACAAACATGAGCAATGCATAGTTGGTACCCGCCTTCTGCTCGGTAAACAGCGCCGCCTGCGGCAGCGCACTTGGCGTCGGCCGCCAGCGCAGAACGAAATCGCGATCCACCGCGACCGGTCCTTCCTGCAGGCGGATTCGGTAATGCCCGGATGTAACAGGTGTCGCGATAATCGGGTGATAGGGGCTCTCGACCTTGTCCAGCGGCAGACCGGCATTCAGCTCGATCTGGAACTGCAGGCGCTGATCGGTCTTCTCCTTGTATGGCACCTCCGGCACCGGTTCGTCGGCAACGGCGGCGGCCGGCACCCAGCCCCCCGCATCGACCTGATCCAATACGATCGGGCGTGCCCGATAGCGTGGACCGACTACCATCGGGAAGCGCAGATCGAACACGCCGTCCTGGTAGATCACGGTCTGCTGATATTCGATCTCGATCTCCACCGTTTCGCCCGGCGCGATGTTGGCCACTTCGGTGCTGAACATATTGGCCCGGCGCTGCTGTACCAGACCGGTCTGTTGGCCGGCGGCCTTGGCCTTTTCATAGGTGGCGCGCGCCTGCTTTTTCTCCTGGATCTGACCTTCGATGATGCGTTCGCCGATACGGATACGCATGCGGTCGACCGCGGCGCGTTCCGGCAGCGGAAACAGATACAGGCCTTCCTGCCAGTTCGCGCTCGGGTTGCGATAGCGCTGCACCACCCGCACCCGCGCGATCATGCCGCTGACGCGCATGTCCACATCGGTGGCCAACTGCAGGGCCGATATCGATTGGCCCGTCTGCGCGTCGCGCAGCCGCAACCCGTGTTCGACGTCGTCATTCGCCTCAGCCGACGGCCACCAGACCAGCAGCACCAGCGTAGCAAGCAGCACGACCAGTGCGCTGACAATGCGGGACAGACGCAGCTCGCCCTCCTGCAGCCAGTCGTCCGCATCGGACATGATCGGCCGGCGTGAACGGCGATGGCGAAACGGCTCGTCCATCAATGGCTGAGTTGTCTTCGGGCACTCCAATGCGAAATCCCTGATCCGTTCCGGACTCGCATAGAGAGTCTCATCTGATAACGGGCGCGGTTGATTCATCGTGCCGCCTCCATCAGATTGCTGGCTCGGAAGAAACGCACGATCACGCGGCGGTCAAGCGCCTGACCATCCGCATCCTCGACGCTGGCCAGGGCATCGCTCTCGCCGCGCGCCTGGCTGCTGATCTGTCCTGCCTCAAGGCCTGCCTGCTGCAGCAATGCCGCAACGCTCTGGATACGGCGTTCGGAGAGCGCCAGGTTGTCCTGTTCAGCACCGCGCAGATCGGCATGTCCCGTAAGTTCAACCTTCAGGCCGGGTACGGCTGCGACCACCTGCGCCAGTTCGCGCAGCTGGCGTTCGTAGAGGGGATCGAGCTGATCGGCATCGGTGCGGAATATCACGCTGACACCGAAGCCACGATCGAGGATGTCGTGCAATACATCGTGCATGATGGTATTGGCCGGCAGCACCCGCGCGTCCTCGGCGACGGCCACCGTCGTCATTGGCGCTGACTGCCGCGACCGGGCCTGAACGAGTTCCGCGCGCGCATCTGCCAGTTCCTGGCGGGTTCCCACGTGATGGCCGATATACGAGCCGGCTGCGCTGCCGGCAATCGCGCCGATCGGTCCGGCGATCAGTGCGCCCAGCACCACGCCTGCGCCCAGGCCGATATCTGCCTGAGGATAATGCGGCTCGGACACATCCTCAGTGGCCGCGTGAACGGGCAGCTGCAGCGCCATCAGAATCGCAACGGCAGTGGGTTTGAGGCTCGGTTTGAAACGGTTCTTCGCAGTCATGGTCATCCCCTTGTGAATTTGGCCCAGCGCGCCGTCCCTGGCGGCACCGCCCGCGTGCGGCGGTGAGTCACTCCCTACCGCGCCGGTGTGAGTACTCTCGAGGAATGATTAAACGCCTGTGAGATGGCAGGCGGCTGGCCCGATTCGGGCAGTCCGGGGATGAAATATGGCAAAGTGATGGCAATCGCCGCGGGGTGGTCTGCAACGCGTCACGGCTGCGGTATAGTCTTGATCATCCGCACAGTTTCAGCACAGGAATCAGAATCACCCATGGGCCGCCGCATCGCCATCGTCGAAGACGAAGCCGCCATTCGCGACAACTATGCCGATGCCCTGCGCCGGCAGGGCTACGAGGTTGCCGGCTACGCCAGCCGCACCGAGGCCATGCAGGCGTTTCAGGGCCGGCTGCCGGATCTGGCGATCATCGATATCGGCCTGGGCAGCGAGGTCGACGGCGGCTTCACCCTCTGCCGCGATCTGCGCGCTATCTCGGCCACGCTGCCCATCCTCTTTCTCACCGCCCGCGACAACGACTTCGACACCGTCTCCGGCCTGCGCATGGGCGCTGATGATTACCTGACCAAGGACGTCAGCCTGCCGCATCTGCTGGCGCGCATCGCTGCATTGTTCCGGCGCCTCGATACCCTGGGGCAGACCAGCAGCAACGATGACATCCTGGAGCGTGGACCGTTACGCCTGGACAGCAAGCGCATGAGCGCGCACTGGCGCGGACAGGCCATTGATCTGACCCTGACCGAGTTCTGGATGGTCCATGCCCTGGTCCGCTTCCCCGGCCATGTCAAAGGCCGTGAGCAGCTTATGCAGGAGGCGAACATCGTCGTCGACGACAGCACCATCACCTCGCATGTCAAACGCATTCGGCGCAAGTTCACCGCCGCCGATGAAGCCTTCGACTGCATCGAAACCGTGTACGGCATGGGTTATCGCTGGAAAGACGGCGGCACCGCATGACGCATCGTCGCGTGCGCTGGTCGCCGGGTATCCGCCTGAAGACACTGCTGGTGTCGGCGGTGCTGCTGGCCATTCCCTGGCTGGGCTATCAGTACATCCTGGCGATGGAGGATTTTCTGCGCCAGGGTCAGGAACAGACGCTGATGGGTACCGCCCGCGCTGTCGCCACAGCACTGCATGAACGGCCGCAGCTGTTCAGTCATCAATCCACTTTTCTCAATGCCGTGCGGGACGGTCGCGATCTGTATGCACGCGACTTTCCCCACCCTATCAAATTGGACGGCGCGACCGACGACTGGCTCGACTATCTCGCCGATGCGCACGACTATGGCGCCGGACAATTACTGGAAAGCCGCAATGCCTACACAGTGCCGACGCTGGGTTTCCAACATATGCTGGCCAAGTACGGCTCGCATCTGTATGCGCTGTTTCTGGTCAACGATGATCGAATCGTTTACCGCGAACGCCAGGGCACACGTCTCGAACGCGGCGATCACCTGCAGATTGCCCTGCTCGACTCCAGCGGCATCTTCCGCCGCTATGTGCTAAGCGCCTATGCAGCCGGTTGGGTCAATGCGCATGAAATCACCCTCGACAGCGAGGACAACCCGACGCTGCATCCGGAGGTCCGCATCCAGGGCGTCTGGCAGGAAACCACCGACGGTTACACCCTGGAAATCCGTATGCCGCTGTCCATGGTCGGCACTAAAATCGGCTTTGCGCTGGCCGATGTGGACGACCCCAATCACCGCCAGCTCGAATCCGTCATCGGCACCTCGGGCACGCGCAGCATCGATGAACTCGGCACGGTG
>JBFEJM010000028.1:0-11311 GCA_041553175.1 Gammaproteobacteria bacterium
CGATGCTTGAATTCCTTCAATCCCAGCCCACCCAGTTCCGGGTTGCCGAGTTTTCCCAGGAAGCTGGCCACCGGCTGTAGATTGTCCACGGTGAGATTGTTGACGATATAGATCGAATCGGAGCGCAGCAGATCGCGCAGAAAGGGCACTTCCATGGCCTTGTGCTTGATGTTGTCCAGGATCGCCTCGTCGAGGTAGCGCGTACCGATCCGGTAGTCACCGGAGTAGTGGAACCAGTTCCGCTTGCGCAGCATATTCGACAGCCGGGTCTTGCCGACACCGGACATGCCGAGCAGCGTTATGCTCCTGTTCTGCCAGGTCCTGAATTGTTCGCTGCTCAACTTCACGGCTTGTCTCCGGGATGGGGTTCCACCCGTCTGTGGTTGTGGAGCACTACTATACCGGGCGGGCGGCGGTCGTTGAAGCGATCGATTGGGTGTGCCAGCTGTTCACGGAGTCTGTTTTACCGCATTATCCTACCCCCATGAACGCGACACTCTTTCCCGGTAAATCCAAAATCCGCGTCCGCGCCCTCTTTGTCGGCGAGCGCATTGATGTGCGCGCCCTCGCCAATGCCGATCGACTGGCCGACTCGCCGCTGGTCGTGCGGGCCGGTGCCGAGGGCTGTGCCGTATTGTTCCGCTATGGCGTTTTGGTGCTGTTCGAATTGCAGCCACTGGAAGAGGTGTCATTCCTGAGTCAGCTGCAACCGTTTATCGGCGGGGACTTCACAGAGCCGGAGCGGGAGGATGTCGAGATCAAGATTGAGGTCGAAGGCGACCACCGTTCGGATCAGCCGGGTGGCACGCTGAGACTGGACGATTCCTCCGTGCAGCGTCTGCAGTTGGTGGCGGATGTACTGGCCAAAAGTGTGGTGCTGGCGCAATACGAACGTCAGAGGGAGGAGGTGTTCGATACCATCGAGCCGCTGGTGGCCGGGCTGCAACGCGGTGGGCACATCGGTGATGTGCTCATGGTTCAGCATAAGATGGTTGGTCGCGTCGAAGTGACGGAGAAGCCCGACTTGCCTGTGGGATCGCCCCGACCTCGAGCGACTGTATGCCCGTCTGGTGGACGAGTACGAATTGCCGGATCGTCATCGCGCACTCGACCGAAAACTGGAACTCATTGCCCGCACCGCGGAGACTGTGCTGGATCTCCTGCAGACCAAGCGCTCGTTCAGAGTGGAGTGGTATATCGTTATCCTGATCGTGGTGGAGATCCTGCTGACGCTATACGAGATGTTCGTCGCCCACTGAAATGATCACCGATACACCCGGCTGGGCACCGGAATCGGGCGCACTGATCGATATCGGTGTCAATCTCACCAACAAATCGTTCGCCAGAGATCTCGATGCCGTGCTCGAGCGCGCCGCCGCTGCCAACGTGGGGCGGATGATCGTCACCGGCACCGATCTCGCGAGCAGCGCGGCGGCGCTATCGCTGGCGCTGGCGCAGCCAGGCCGGCTCTATGCAACCGCCGGCGTCCACCCGCACCACGCGAGCGATTGGATGGATGCCTCGGGTCCGGCGTTGGTGCAGCTGGCGGCGAAGCCGGCGGTTGTCGCCATCGGTGAATGCGGCCTGGATTTCAATCGCGATTTTTCGCCGCGCCCGGCTCAGGAAAAAGCCTTCATGGCACAGCTCGAACTGGCCGCGACGGTGCAGCTCCCGGTATTTCTGCATCAGCGCGATGCCCATGACGCTTTCATGCGAATCCTTTCCAGTCGCCGCGCGTCGCTGGTCGGCGGGGTTGCACATTGTTTTACCGGTACTGCCGATGAACTCGCGGCGTATCTCGATCTCGATCTTCATATCGGGATCACCGGCTGGATCTGCGATGAGCGTCGGGGTACGCATTTGCAGGAACTGGTCGCGCGTATCCCGGCCGACAGGCTATTGCTGGAAACCGATGCGCCCTATCTGTTGCCGCGGGATCTGCGTCCCCGGCCGAAAGATCGCCGCAACGAACCGGCCTTTCTGGCGCATGTGTGCGCGGCGGTCGCCGAGTGGCGTGGTGAATCGGCGGATGCGGTTGCCCGTGCCAGCACCCGTAATGCCGAACAGCTGTTCAACTTGAACGGAATTGACATTGGTCCTCTGTAACCAAGCTGTCATATGGCGGTTCTAGAATTCTGCAGTTGTCGATTGACCCGCAGAATGTGGTCTGCAATGCTGCGTATGCAAGAGAAAATAGAGAAATGGAGTCGAGAACCGTGCTTGCCCCGTCACCGAGTATCAATGTCGATAATGCCACCCTGGACGCCAGTATCCTGCGCCAGCGTGAGCTGCTGTCCACCATGTTGGCCCAGCCGCTTGCGCGTATCGCCGATCAGTGCGGCACGGTCTGGCCGCGGCGCGATTCGCTGAACCAGACACTCGCATCTGCCATGCATGAATTGCCTTATTGTATGGCGCTCTATGTGATGGATACGCGCGGCCTGCAGGTCAGCGACAATCTCGAAGCCAGCGGCATACACAGCGAGCATTTCAGGCGCGACCGCTCGGATCGACCCTATCTGCGCAATGCGGTGCCTTCATCCGGATTTCTGCTGTCCGATGCGTACCTGAGCCTGCGCCGCCGGCGCCCCACCATAACCGCCATTCAGGTTATCCGCCGCGAGGGCGTGGTCGTCGGGTTTCTGGGGGCCGATTTCGATCTGCGCGACCTACCGCTCACGCGTTCTCTCTATGAGGAACCGCAGCACTGGCGGCAGATAAAGGGCGATCCGGCCATCCGCGGCGCGGTTTTCCAGCAGTGCCGCGTGGAGAGCGAAATGGATAGGCGTATCGATGATGCGCTGGACATGCTCGAGGCATTAATGGTCAATCATGGCGTCTTCCACGGAAAGCTGCATTTTTCCAGCAACCGCGCAACCATCTGGCTGGTGGATGATCCCTACCGCTATCGGCTGCTCGATTTGACGGCACTGGTCGATCCCGGCATCTGTCTGGTGTATCCGCAGCGCGAATATCCAAAGGACGCGCTGGTCCCGGCGGACAAGGTGCGACCTATCCTGCAGGCTTTCAAGGAACTGCGTTTCGGCGACGAGTCGATCTATCTGCGCAGTGGCTCGCTCAATCTTTTTAACGGCATGGTGGCGCTCAATTTCTCCTGTGACGGTTCCCACTATATGCCGTACGCCGAGTTCCTCGATCGTGACGTGCCTTTCTGGCAGGGGCGCTAGGTTGGATACAACCGATCCGGCTTCGCTCGTGGTTTATCTGGATGGTGAGCTGTGTCTGCAGCTGCGGCATGCGGACGGCGTGCCGGGACAGGTGCGGGGGTTGTTGGAGCGTCTGGACGCCGATATGGATGCCGGTATCGACCTTGGTGGTACGCTGGTGCCGGCGCCGAATCACCAGCAGCGGGCTCATTTCGTCCTTCATCAGATGCTCGCCGCCCTTGCTGCAGGCAATACCGATTTTGCCCATTTTCTGCTGACCTATCTCAGTCTGCGATGGCCTGAGCTGCGCAGCGTGCAGGCCATCAGCACAGACGATTCCTGGACAGTAAGTCTGGAAACCGGCTGATTCGGGCTTGGTCACGAGGCCTCTGCTGGGCATAATGGGTAGGCCGGCCCCTTCGCCGCGTCAGTATTCAGGCCACCAATTATGGAAAAGCAGTCGCTTAATCTGGTTGTAGGTTCCACCCTGCAGCTTGAATTGTCGGACCCGAAGGGCACCGTTCTGCCAGTCACCCTGATCGGTTACCTGGTCGGTCGAAGTATCCTGGTGGCGCTCCCGACCGATAATGCCATTACTCTGCAGAGTGGGATTCTCTGTGTGGCCCGGTTTGAATCCGGGGATAATCTGTACGCCTTCGACACCGAAATTCTTTCCAGCGTCGAACAGCCTTTCGCCTATGTCCATCTGGCCTACCCTCAGGGCGTGCATGGGTCAATGGTGCGGCGCAGCCAGCGTGTCCAGGTCAATGACATGGTCATGATGCTGGTGATGGAGGAGGCGGGACGCAAGATGTCGGTGGCGCTCGCGGATATCAGTGTGTCCGGTGCACGTCTGGTCGCGGGCAGTCTGCTGGGTGAGGTCGGCGAGCGTTTCTCGATTGAAATACCGCAGGTTGGCAGCAACGGCGCGGAACGCATCGCGTTGCCCTGTCAGGTGCGGTATGTGCGGGAAGAGCAGAGTTCGAGTGTGGGTGGCAAGCGTGTCTACCACCACGGTGTTGAGTTCACTGGCCTGGATCAGCGGGCCCTGGTCTTCATCGAGCGCTACATCGGCGACAAAGTCGCGGAACACCGCGGAATCGGTACTTAGTAGTCGGTCCGTCCGGCCGCCGCGGCACTTCAGCTGTAAACGTCTATCCCAACCTTGGGAACATCATCGCCGATGTCTGGCGCGTCTTTGACCTGGCGGCGCCGTTCGCGCTTGTCCCGCGTATCCAGAATGACACGCTTCTCACCTTTACGACGTTCACCTTTGCGGCGTTCGACACCTTGGTAGACTGCTGGTTGGGATTGGGTTTGAGGTGGCAATGGCGGCTGTTCGGTCACACTATGAGCGCGCGCAGAGGGCGCCAGCGCACTGACCTCACGCGCGGGCGTCGGCTGACTGGTCGTGTTTTCCTTCTTGAGCGATTGTATCCCGCTGTCGTCCGGGCGGAGGTTGATGCTCGTCATGTGCGACCTCTCTGTCCGTGGAGGCGATTGATCTGCCTCGCCTGATTAAGCGCGCGCCAGTAACAGGCCTGCCGTCTCGGTAAATTGTAAACCAGCTTCACCGATCACGGCGTCATAGTCAAAACCCTGCTCTTTGAGCCCGATAGCACCCCAGATTGATGCATCGACACCGGCATCCAGGTTCGGATTCTCGCAGAATGCACCCAACTGGGAGCGGTTAGCCAGGTTGTCGGCTAGGTGCACAATGGACGCCTCGAGTTCCGACTGCGTCGCGTAAGAGGGTAAATGATGATAGCTCACTGCTTCCTGCAGTGATTCCGGCAGCATCCAGGTGCCCAGTAGCGCACCGCCGAGATCGGCATGGGTAAAGCCGAGTTCCGCCAACTCCGCTTGATGCAATATGCCTTCGTCACCATCGCAGACCAACAGCAGATCAGAACAGGTCTCCGGCATCCGGCTGTACAGCACGAGGCTGCCAATGTCGTGCAGAAGCCCGGCGACGAACAGGCGCTCGGGATGCAGTACCTTGCACTGCTTGGCCAGGGTGCGGGCGATCAGGCCGGTGTAGATGCCGTGACGCCAGAAGGTGTCGATATTGACCAGGTTGTTGGGCAGATTGCCGAAGGACTTGATGGCCGAAACGGCGATCACCAGGCTGTATAACTCCCGGATCCCGATAATAGTCACCGCGCGTGAAACGGTGTCGATGCGGCGCGAGAAGTTATAGAAGGCGCTATTGACCAGGCGCAGCATGCGCGCGGTCAGTGCCGGGTCGCGGCTGATGACTTCGCCGATTTCCTGGGCTGATGCATCGTTGGATTGCACCAGCTCAAACACCTTGACGCAGACATCGGGTGGAGACACCAGATAGCTGACATCTTCGATGAGGCTCGCTGCGAGATCGCTGGCGAGGTCACGGGTCGCGTGGGATTCAGTCTGAGTCATAGGGGTATGCACACTGGTCGTGGTGAAAGCTAGTCAATCTATC
The DNA here is from genome assembly GCA_041553175.1 of Gammaproteobacteria bacterium. Taxonomy (GTDB): domain Bacteria; phylum Pseudomonadota; class Gammaproteobacteria; order Thiohalobacterales; family Thiohalobacteraceae; genus JAHJQQ01. The sequence goes on from JBFEJM010000028.1 coordinate 5,629, forward strand.
GGCGTGAGGTGTCAAAACTGAATCGATCGGGGTCAAAACCGTCAAAATTGCGTCGTCCTTCACACTTCTAAAAAATTCATCGTGTTACTTACTTAAACCAGATCAAGATTCAATCGATTGTTCCGTAAAGAATGTAAACCGCCGTGGTTTTCTGAGGCTGTCCATGAACATTATTCGTATGAACGAATTCGAACGCGCACATAAAGGCATCAGTAGTCAGGAAGCCGTCAGCCTGTTGCGCGAATGTCGGGAAGTCACTGTTCGCCACTTGGCCGCCGCGCTCGTGCGCATGATGGGTAAAGTGGATGATGCCCTGTTCGAGCTGGCCGAAAAGGCCGAGAGCAATGCCGCTCAGACACTCTATTTCGATGCCATGCGCGAAGTGCGCCTCAAACGCGCCAGCATGGAGATCAATTTCAAGGCCCAGCTGCTGGAGGGTTTCAATCGCGAAATTCGTAAGGAAAACGAAACTGCTGACGAGCGCCGTTCCGCTGAGCCCCGAATGGCGGAACTCGATCTCGTGGGACACGAGGATCTCGAGGAGTCGCTGGCGGTATCAAACATGGTCACTAAGATCGAGGTTAGCTGCAAGGAGGAACTGGGCTACCTCAACCGTCGTGTCGGTTTCCTGCTGAATGACCCGGAGCTGGCGAAGGCGAAGAATCCCATCGGTCCCGAAGTGATCTGCAACGCGTTCCGCGAAGCCTGTGGCGACGTCGAATCCGGCATCAAAGTCAAATTGATCATCATGAAGTTGTTCGATCGCTACGTCGTCAGCGAAGAGGTGCTGCCGGGATATCAGGAGGTCAATCGCCTGCTGATCGAGCGTGGCGTATTGCCCAATCTGCGTCACGAGATCAAGCGTTCCCCGGGTTCGCGGAGTACCGGCTCCGGTCAGGCCGGCGCTGCGGGAAGTGTGCAGGACGGGGCGGTAGGCGACGAAGATGTGTTCGCAACCCTGCAGCAGCTCATGCAGCGCGGTGGATCGGGCGTTGGGTCAGCGGGTGCGTCGGGTGGTGGCGGGGCCGGCGGTGGTGCCCAGTACGGCGGAACCGGCGGGCTGGTCAATACACTTACCCTGCTGCAACACGGCAACAGCGAACTCGTGGCTGGCGGCATCGGTACGTTCAACAACGCGGACCTGACCTCTGGATCCGTCAACGTCATCCGCGAGATCCGCGCCAGCGATGTCGCCAGTAATGTCGGGGCCGTCGATGGCATGATCATCGATGTCGTCGCGATGCTGTTCGACTACATCCTCGATGATGCCGATATTCCCCCAGCGATGAAAGCGCTGATCGGACGATTGCAGATCCCCATGCTCAAAGTCGGCATGCTCGACAAGAGCTTTTTCTCCCGTAAATCACATGCAGCCCGACGCTTGTTGAACATGTTGGCCGAAGCGGCTGTGGGCTCGAATGGCGAGCAGGACGAAACGCTGTACAAAAAGATCGAGTCGGTGGTGCAGCGGGTTCTGGTTGAATTCGAAAGCGATGTTGCGTTGTTCGCCGAGCTGCTGGAGGATTTCGAAGCCTTTCTCGCGCATGAGCGGAAGAAGGCGGAGCATCATGAGGATCAGTCAGCGCGATTGGTGCAGGGTGCGGAGCGTTTGCGCCTGGCCAAGCAGCGTGTTCGCGTTGAAGTCGAGCGCCGCTGCAAGAATTCCCTGCCGAAATTTGTGCGCCAGTTTCTCGTGAGCTACTGGCAGAATCTGTTGCTGGTTACGCTTATCAAGGAAGGTGAGGATAGCGTTGCCTGGAAGCGCGGCGTGGCGACAATGGATAATCTGGTCTGGAGTCTGCAGCCCAAGGCTTCGCTGGCCGAGCGTGATCGATTGGTCAAAATGTTACCCAGTCTGCTGCGAACGGTGCGCGAGGGCATGGAACTGATCTCCATGCGTGAGCATGATTTTCAGTCGTTCCTTGGTGAACTGGCGACCTGCCATGCCGGTGTCGTCAATGCCGTTCCGCGCGAGGCTGCCGCCGCCAATGACGGTGCCGATTCCGAAATGGATCTGGACGTTATTGACGATCCGCTGGCGGAAATCGAGCATGACGACGAACCCGTTGTGGAAGACAAGGAGGTCACCACGGCGACTATTCACCAGCTGGTTACGGCCGGCGACATCGAAGTCGAAGAGATCACGCTGGGCGAGGAAGAAGACGCCGCACAGGAAATCGAGGACGATGAGTTTGTCGAACAGGCGCGTTCGCTGAAACAGGGCGCCTGGATTGATTTCGCCCAGGACGACGGCACTTCTGTGCGCGCCAAGTTGACCTGGATCAGTCTGGTTACCGGTGTTTACCTGTTCACCAATCGCCAGGGCCTCAAGGCCTGCGACAAGACCTTGCACGGCTTGGCCGCCGAGTTCAGACGCGGCACTGCGCGTGTCCTGGATGACGCACCGCTATTCGAGCGTGCCGTCAGTAGCGTGATTGACGGGCTGCGCAAACAGGCCAGCTGATTGAGGCCGCCGCGGCGTACCGCTCTTCAATTTACGGGAAGGCGTTCCCGCAGCGCATCGCGGTCATACCACCAGTCGCCATCGACCATAACATCCAGCATCCGTCCCAGACGCGACAATAGTTCGCCGGGGTCGTTCAGCTGCAAGACCTCGATCCATGTGTTGAGCATCTCCTGGCCTTCTATGCCGCGGTGACGTTTTGCCACTCGGGCCAGAATCTGAGTGGTGAGGAAGGTCAGACTGTCATGTTCCTTGCCCTCCGTGCGCAGATCCGCGAGGTAATGGGCGGTCATGGCTGCGACGGCGCCGCCATCGGAATTGTCCGGCGTCTCATCCACGATGTGGTGTAACAGCGTGACACTGGTCTGGGGCTTGATCGGGTAGGTCACGGCCAACCAGACACCGTTGCCAAGCGCGACGATGTTCTTATCGAGCTCGGTTCGATACAGAATGTCGCTGGCTTCCGCCGCCTCCTGCCACGCCTCCAATTCGATACATCGGTCGAAGATGCTGCGGGCCGATTCCCAGGACTCGCTGGTACGGGTGAGGCCGAGCAGGGCTTCGGCAATATCCAGTTCGATGCGAACCCGTTCCAGCGCCGGGGCGTCGGCAGGCAGCGCGGCGAGGTGGTTGCGATGCTGGTCCAGGAGCGCTGCCAGCTCGGCCTGCGATTGGCCATCGCTCATGGCCGTAATTGGGTTTTCGTTCAGTAGCTTAGTTATGTCATTCATAGTCTGGGCATGTTTGGCGGACCGATAAGACTCTGCTTTGTACCGGAGACGGGTCGGGATAACAACCCGCTAAGCCACGCGGGCACTGGTAAAGCGCATGCACGGCTGGCCGACTACTTGGGAATGGACGGTTCCTGCCCGGCAGGAACGTGCGGGTCACAAAGATTAAGGACAAGAATCGAATGTTGCAGTCACCTTCACCCTCCCAATCACCCGAATCGGAGCCGGATGCCGATCTGGCACTGCTCAAATGTATTCTCACGGATGCCAAGAGCGGACGCCTGCAGTTGCCCAGCCTGCCTGACGTTGCACAACAGGTCCGCACGGCGATGAATGATCCTGAGCGGTCCGTTGCGGATATTGCGCGGATTGTTCAATTCGACCCGGCCTTGGCCGCCCGTCTTATTCAGATCGCCAATAGCCCGTTGTATCGGGGCGCAAACAAGTTCGACAATTGTCACATAGCGATTGCGCGCCTGGGCCTGAAAGCAACGCGCAACCTGGTGACCAGTTTCACTGTGCGTAATCTGTTTCAATCCCAATCCACCCAACTGCGCGATCGGCTTCAGCATACGTGGCAGCACAGCTGTCGCGTTGCGGCCATCAGCAGTGTCCTGGCCCGTCTCACGCCAGGACTGGATCCGGACCGCGCCCTGTTGGCGGGACTCGTGCACGATATCGGCGCACTTCCTTTATTGAAATATATCGAAACCATGCAGCTGAAATTCGAGCCGGGGCGGATTGATGATTTATTAGCGCGTTTGTGCGCTGCTCTGGGAACCTTTGTACTCAAGACCTGGCAGTTCGAAGAAGACCTGGCTCGCGTTCCGGGTCAGGTCGAAGACTGGAGCCGCGACAGCGGGGCGCGCGTGGACTATGGCGATGTGGTGCAGGTTGCGCACGTGCACAGCCAGTTCGGGCAGGCGGGCGGCTACCGCGGTCCCGCTCTGCCGGAGCTCCGGTCCTACCAGAAGCTGACCATCAGTCGACTGGGTCCCGGTTGCAGTATCGAACTGCTGGAGCAGTCGCAGCATGAAATAGACGAGGTACTGAACATTCTGCAGTCCTGATCGCCTCTTTAGTTTCAGGCGCGCTTACACGTTATTAGATGTTGAATATATTCAGAGTTATCTATACTTTTTCCAAACAGCCATCGACGCAGACACCTTATGGGTCAGAACAAGGACGATATCCAGGCGCAGTTGCAGGCTCTACGCGAGTCGTATGTCGCGCAGTTGCCCGGCCGTATCGCTGAGGTCGAGAAGCATTGGCAGGTGTTGCTGAGCCCGGATGGGTCGGCAACTCTCCTCAAGGAATTGCATCGCCAGGTTCACAGTATGGTTGGTTCGGCCGGCACGTTTGGATTGCCGGAGTTGGGCCAGCAAGCGCGGCAGGTGGAGATCCGCCTGAAAGCGCTGGGTGAAAATCCGAAAGTGCCCGCCAATGAGCGTGGCGCGATTGGCGAGGGTATCGCCCAGCTGCGACGTCTGATGGAAGCACGTGTCGCCGCGGCGGATCAAGCCGAACCGGTAGCAGCGGAACCGATCGCCGCACCGGCTACAAATCTGGTTTACCTGCTGGAAGAGAGCAAGCGGCATACACTGCGCCTGCCCGATACGCTTGCCCATTTCGGCTACAGCGTAAAGACGTTTCATGATCAGGGGGCGTTGTCTGCCGCACTCGCGACGCAGCGGCCATTGGCCTTGATCATGGATTTCCAGACGCCCGAGGTACAGCATAGCTGCACCGATCGATTGAAAGAATTTCAGGCGACGCAGTCACAGGAACTGCCGGTTCTGTTTGTATCACACCTCAGTCAATTCTCTGAGCGCCTGGCGGCTGTGCGGGCCGGTGCCTATGCGTATCTCACCCAGCCGGTTGATGTGGCCACTGTGGTTGATCGACTGGATGCGTTGAGCGCCCATACGGATCCGGAGCCCTACCGCGCGATCGTATTGGATGATGATATCGAACTTGCTCAGCATACGGCTCTGGTCCTGACCGGTGCGGGTATCAAAGTGCGCGTCATAAACAATCCGGCAGAGATTCTGGCGCTGCTGGATGAGTTCCAGCCGGATGTATTACTGGTGGACTTGTACATGCCTGAATGTGACGGCATGGAGGTTGCGCGACTGATTCGGCAGGACGCCTCCCAGGTCAGCCTGCCGATCGTGTTTCTGTCATCGGAGACCGATCCGGACAAGCAGTTCAGCGCTCTGATGACGGGCGGGGATGAATTTCTGACCAAGCCTATCGAGGACCGCCATTTGATTTCCGTGGTGAAAAGCCGTGCTCAACGCAGCCGTGCGTTGGAAGGTGCCATGTCACGAGACAGTCTCACCGGCTTGCTGAAACACACCAAGATAAAGGAACAGCTGGAATTGGAGGTTATCCGTTCCCTGCGCGAGGGTTCGCGGCTGGGTTTCGCCATGATCGATATCGACTTCTTCAAGAAGGTCAACGATAACTATGGCCACCCGGTCGGGGA
>JBFEJM010000029.1:0-11206 GCA_041553175.1 Gammaproteobacteria bacterium
ACGACCGCGCATGAAATTCAATGAGCGGATACGGACGCGACTCTGTAAGAGATCGTTGGTCGCCGCCCGGCCCCAGTCGCCCTGATCGGACTTCGTGAGCACTTCCAGATTGTCCATCAAGGCACCCATCCAGGGTGTCATCTTTTCCTCTTCGGTGCCGGGCAGGAAACCGATATCCTCGCCGACCGGAATAGTGACGCGGGTCATGATGATTTCGCTGTAGCGTTTCTCGTCCAGCGTCTGCACCAGGCCGGCGGCCAGTGCCAGCAGCGTTTTGCCGGTGCCGGCCTGTCCGACCAGACTGACGAAATCCACCTCCGGATCCATCAGCAGGTTGAGGGCGAAATTCTGATCGCGGTTGCGGGCGCTGATGCCCCAGACCGCATGGCTCGGCTTGGCGTAATCGGTGGCGACTTCGAGTTCGGCGCTGTTGCCTTCGCGTGAGCGGACGATAGCTTCCATCTGGCGACCGCCTTCCACGAACAGGCACTGGTTGGGATGCCATTGTTCCACCAGCGGTCCCTGCACCCGATAGAAAGTACGGCCGTCCTTCTGCCACGAGTCCATGCCGTCGCCGTGACTGTCCCAGAAATCTTCGGGCAATTCAGCGCTGCCCTTGTAGAGCAGGTTGACGTCGTCGAGAACCTGGTCGTTGAAATAGTCTTCCCCGTGAATCCCGAGCACCGCTGCCTTGATGCGCAGGTTGATGTCCTTCGTGACCAGCGTGATCTGACGCTCTTTGTGCTCCGCCTGCAACGCGATGGCCGTGCTGAGGATGCTGTTGTCCTTCTTGCTGCCCGGCATGCCGGACGGCATTTCGGCATTCATCGTGCGGGTCTGTATATGGAGCGTGCCGAACACCTCGTCCTGATTGGCGCCGAGACGATTCTGCAGCGGGATTCCCGCCTCGATATCGCTCTTGCCTGCGCCAGTGGTCAATTCATCGAGGAAGCGGTTGACCTGGCGCACGTTGCGCGCAACCTCGGTCATGCCGACCTTGGAGTTGTCCAGTTCCTCCAGTACCGCCATGGGGAGAAAGACGTCATGTTCCTGAAAGCGAAACAGTGCCGTCGGATCATGCATGAGGACGTTGGTGTCCAGTACAAACATGCGCTTTCCGGAAAACTCTTTTCTGCTCAAAGTGACCTCTGCTGAAGTTGTTCCTTAGGGGGGAATCTATTTCTTGCCGAGTGCTTTTACGGCAGCCAGGACTTCATCGACATGTCCTTTGACTTTCACTTTGCGCCACTCGGCGCGAAGAATGCCGGCGGCATCGATCAGGAACGTGCTGCGCTCGATGCCCATGACTTTTTTACCGTACATGTTCTTCTCTTTGATGACATCGAACAGGCGGCAGAGTTTTTCATCGCCGTCCGACAGCAGCTCGAATGGGAAACCCTGCTTGTCTTTGAACTTTTCATGGGCGGCGAGACTGTCGCGGGAGACGCCGAGAATGACGGTCTTCTGACGTTTGAATTTGCTGTGCTGGTCGCGAAAGTCCTGTCCCTCCAGGGTGCAGCCCGGAGTGCTGTCCTTGGGGTAGAAATACAGAACGACATTGCTGCCTTTGAGATCGGCCAGGCGGATGGTCTGTTCGCCGGTGGCCGGAAGACGGAAATCCGGGACTTTCTTACCGAGGACGATTTTGCTCATGCGTCGCTGCATCCATGGGTTGAGTCAATACAATCTGTGTCGCGTCTCCCGCCATCAGCCTTTGATCGGTTCGATGATCGCGTCCAGGTTGAGCTGATCGCAGAAATCCATAAATTCATCCCGCAGGGTGGCGATGTGCATGGTGCCCGGAATGTCCACCCGGATATGGACGGAATACATCGGCGTGCCGGTGTGTGCGGCGGCGTAGGTTGTGGTGGCGAGATCCTGGATATTGATATGACGACTGGAGAAAAAATTCGCCAGATTGTGAACGATGGCGGGGTTTTCCAACGCGACCACATCGACCGCGTAAGGCAGCAGATCGCGGCGCTGGTCAGGGTTGGCGGTGCGCCGCCAGGTGATGTTCATGTCGACCCGTTCGCCCAGCGCCGGCAACTGGTCTTCCAGTTTGGCGATGGCGTTCCAATTGCCGATCACCAGCAGGATAACCGCAAAGTCACCGCCCAACACAGTCATGCGGCTGTCGGCGATGGTGCAGCCGCTTTCCAGTACGCAACGGGACAGGTCGTTCACAAGTCCGGGCCGATCCTTGCCCAGGGCGGAGATGACGAGAAAGTTCTGTTTGAGTGAGTTCATAGTGGCCCAGGCGAACGCGTGCAGGGAAAGCCTTTTGACACGCTCGATGAGTCAGAGTGTATCACCTTTTTCTGCGCACGCATGGTCGCGATATCAGTCCGGCGGGTTGTCGATGTCGGTGGTGCGCAGACGCTCCGCGGCTTCCTCCGGGCTGATGGTGCTGACGAACAGGCCCGAACCCAATTCGAACCCGCTGGGGATGGTCGTGCGCGGGCAGATCTCCAGATGCCAGTGATAGCTCGCGTCACAGTCCGCGAACTCGTCGGCGCGCGGCACTGAATGAAGGAAAAAGTTGTACTGCGCACCACCGATGACGGCATCCAGCCGCGCCATGGTGCGGCGCACGACCCGCGCCAGATCCTTGCGGTGATCGGCGCTGACATCCAGATAGTTGCTTTGATGGGCGAGTGGCAGGATATGCACCTCCCACTCGTAGCGGCTGGCAAACGGCTTGATGGCAATGAAATGCTCGCCGCGTTCGACCACATACTGGCCGACACTGACGCGACGGCGAATCTGACCGGAGCCGCGATCATAGATCGTCGCTTCGAACGTCAGCGCCTCGTCGATCAGGGAACAGAAAATGCACTGATGCTTTTTCTGATAGTGGATGCGGCTGTGCGTCACTTCGTTGTAGACGTTTTCCGGGACCACCGGCATGGCGATGATCTGGCTGTGCGTATGCGCGATGCTGGCGCCTGCGGCCGGCCCGAAATTCTTGAACACCAGGACATAGCGGATGCGCGCGTCATTGTCGTAGAGCTGGCGGATGCGCTCCTGATAGGCGCCGAACAGCAGTTCCAGATGTTCCTCGGTCATTTCGTGCAGGGCGATACCGTGGTGACGGTGATCGATAATGACCTCATGCCGGCCATAGCCCTCGATCGCCTGCTGGTGGCCGAACACCAGGTTGCCGCTCTGGCGATCGTCGCCGAGTACCGGGTAGAGATTCTCGACAATGCGCGCCTGCCAATGTTCCTCGTCCGGATAGGCGGCGATGGTCGGCGGAGTCATGGCCTCGTTACCGGTGCAGAACGGGCAGGTGTCGACCCGATGCCGGGTGTCGCGCGGTGCGGGGTCTTCCGCTTTTCGCGGCCGCATGGAGCGGGCCGTCGCGACCAGAACGGATTCGCTCGGAACAATCGGGTTGATGCGGATTTCTCGGATCGCCTTGGATTCTGTCATGGCATCTTCTTGTGGGTCGCTGCAAATGGGGACTGCAAGGCCACTCTCCGCCCGCTACTGGCGGGGTGGGGCCGGTCCGGCGGCACGCCGGGGCGGTCCGCTGCGTCAGGCCCGCATACTACTGTACTCCGCCGGCTGTGGGCCAGCGTCAGCGCCTCGCTTGTCAGTCATTATCCGGCCAAGTAGTATGGCGAGGTTTTTCCAGTCCCCCCGGAGACGTTGCATGTTCCACGGCAGCATGGTCGCGCTGGTCACCCCGATGCGGGAGGATGGTGCGATCGATGACGACAGTCTTGCCGGGCTGATAGAGTTCCATGTCGCCCAGGGCACCGATGCGCTGGTTGCGGTCGGGACGACCGGTGAGTCGGCGACGCTGGACGAAGACGAGCACTGCGAGCTTATCCGCCGCGTGGTCGAATTGACCGCCGGCCGTATCCCGGTCATTGCCGGCACCGGCGCGAATTCCACCACCGAGGCGATCACTCTGACCCGGTGCGCACTCAAGGCCGGGGCCGATGCCTGTCTGCTGGTCACGCCGTATTACAACAAACCGACCCAGGAAGGACTCTATCTGCACCACAAGGCCATTGCCGAGGCCGTGCCGATTCCGCAGATCCTATACAATGTGCCGGGCCGGACCGCCTGCGACATGTTGCCGGAGACAGTCGAGCGGTTGTCCCGCATTTCCAATATCGTCGGTCTGAAAGAGGCGACCGGTGATCTGAACCGCGCACGTGAGCTGCTTGAGCGCTGCGGCGATCGCCTGGATCTCTACAGTGGCGACGATGCCACGGCGATGGAGTTCATTCTGCTGGGCGGCAAGGGTGATATTTCGGTCACGGCGAATGTCGCCCCGGCAGCTGTCCATCAGATGTGCGAAGCTGCGCTGGCCGGGGACCGGAACAAAGCCGAAGCGATCGACAGCCGCTTGCGTGCGCTGCATCGCGATCTGTTCGTGGAGGCCAATCCGATTCCGGTCAAGTGGGCGTTGCAGGAAATGGGTATGATTCCACCGGGCATACGGCTGCCGATGACGCCGCTGTCAGCAAAGTTCCACGCCAAGGTGCGGGCCGCATTGCTCGAGGCCGGCGTGTTGTGACAACCCTAAACGAGAACACCTGAAGACGGATTCAAATGCCAATGAAAATCTCTGTAAACCTGGTTCGATCGATCACGATGCTGTTGCTGGTTGCTGCGGTGACCGGCTGTGGTGCCTGGAAGAAAGTTGTCGGTGAAAAGGCGGACTACAAGCAGAGTCGGGTCGAGCCAAGTCTGGAGATACCACCGGATCTGCGCAGCGCGGAAATCGAGGATGCCCTGGTCGTGCCGGGCAGTGGCAGCGCCACTTATTCCGATTACGCCGCGGGTGACCGGACGGATCAGGTGCGTACCCAGTCCGGCGTGGTCTATCAGCCGGAAAACATGCGTATCGAACGCGACGGTGACAAACGCTGGCTGGTGGTGCAGGCGCCCGCCGAGGCGATCTGGCCGAAACTGCGCGACTTCTGGCTGCAGGCCGGTTTTCTGCTGACAATCGATGATCCCCGTATCGGTATACTGGAAACCGACTGGGCCGAGAATCGCGCCGATATTCCGCAGGATTTCGTGCGCAGGACCATCGGCAAGGCATTGGACTTCATGTATTCATCGGCCACCCGTGATCGCTTCCGCGTGCGCCTGGAGCGGACCGACAACGGCGGCTCGGAAGTGTTCCTGTCCCATCGCGGCATGGAAGAGGTGTCGCAGGGCGGCCCGGAGACCGAGACCGGCACCATCTGGGAGCCGCGCCCCAGCGACCCCGAGCTCGAAGCCGAGATGCTCAAGCGCCTGATGGTCTACCTCGGCACGGAAGAACAGAAGGCGGCGGAGCAGCTCGCCCAGCCGGCGCAGCCGCGCACGCCGCAGTCGCAGCTGATCGTCGCAGCCGATGGCGGCACGGTATTGATGGTCGAGGAAGGATTCTCGCGCGCCTGGCGTCAGGTCGGTCTGTCGCTGGATCGGGTCGGGTTCACGGTGGAGGACCGCGATCGCAGCAACGGAATCTACTTTGTCCGCTATAACGACCCGCTCAAGGAAAGCCGCAAGAAAGGCATTCTCTCCAAGCTGGCGTTCTGGAGCGACGATGATCCCAAGTCGGCTGAACAGTATCGGGTGCTGCTGACCGCCGAGGGTGAACGGACCAAGGTCACGGTGCAGAATGCCGAAGCGCAGCTCGACACGTCGCCGACGGCGCGCCGCATTCTGACTCTGATCCATGAGCAGCTGAAGTGACCGTGAAATTCGAAGCCGGCCGGTGGAGGCGTACTGACGCGCTGTCGCGAGTGCTGGCGAACTGAGTCATGCTCCGATTCGCATCGCTTGGCAGCGGCAGTCGTGGTAACGCCACACTGGTGGAGGCCGGCCGCACCTGTGTCATGGTCGACTGCGGTTTTTCCATCAGTGAAACCGAGCGGCGTCTGGCGCGACTCGGCAAGTCCGCCGGCGACATCGCCGGCATTCTGGTCACGCACGAACACAGTGATCATATCGGCGGTGTGGCGGCGCTGGCGCGGCGTTTCGACATTCCGGTGTGGATGACCGCCGGCACCTCCGTCGTGCATACCGATACCAATGTCCCGCGACTGGAATGGTTCAGCGGCCATGAGACCTTTGCCATCGGGGATCTCAGTATTTCACCCTTTCCGGTTCCACATGACGCCCGTGAACCCTGTCAGTTCGTGTTCGGCGACGGCGCCGTGCGGCTGGGCGTGCTGACCGACACCGGCAGCATTACCGACCATATCCGGCACATGCTGGACGGTTGTCAGGCACTGCTGCTGGAGTGCAACCACGACGAAGCCATGCTGGCCAACGGTCCCTATCCGCCCATGCTCAAACGCCGGGTCGGCGGTCACCTCGGCCATCTCAGCAACAGCCAGGCCGCCGAACTGCTGGCGGGTCTGGATACCGCGGGCCTGCAGCATCTCGCGGCCGCCCATCTCAGCGATAAGAACAACCATCCCGATCTGGCCCGGGCCGCGCTGGCAGGTGCACTGGCGTGCGCGCCCGAGTGGATCGCCGTGGCTGACCAGGCCGAGGGCCTCGATTGGCGCCAGGTTGGCTGAATAACGGCTAACCCACCTCTTTTTGTGGGATTAAATCGCTAAATTCTATATCCCCCAGGCCGAATACCTCACTAGCCGCAAACGACCGCGGCAGCACACAGATCAATAATCCGAGCGAGAGGGCTCTCCCGGCTGCACGGCAGGAAGCCTTTGTTGCCGCAGCCTTCTCGCAGCGGACATGTTCAAGTTATTTCGCGTGAGGCGGCCATGAACAAGTTGTTTTCCAAGTTGACCATCAGGCAGAAACTCTGGGGTGGTTTCGGGCTGTTGCTGGGGATACTGACCCTGGTATCGGCGATCGCCTTTTTCAGCCTGGCCACGGTGCAGAAGGAAATGGGTGTGGTGGTCGACGATATTCAGCCGACGGTGATCGCGACCATGGAACTCAACAGCGATCTGAGTCAGGCCACCAGTTACCTGGGTTTTTATCTGCTGGGTGCGCAGGAGGCCGACAAGGCGGAGTATTCGGCCGCACTTGAGCGCGCCGATCAGCAGGTTGCGCAGTTGCGCGAGCGCGTTGCCGCGAACCCCGCGCTGGCCGATCGAATCGCCGCCATCGAATCGGACTTCGCTGCGTTCAAGCTCCTGGGCGCGGACATGCTCACGCTGGTGAACGACCTGGCCAAGAACTCCCCCGGTATTGCGTACGCGGCTGCGAACATCAATCCACTCAGTCAGGAAATGCTCAATCTGGTCAGTCAGATGATCATGAGCGAGAGCGAAGAGGCCGCCACCAAACGCCGCAAACAACTGATGTCGGACCTGCATGCGCTGCGCTATTCCTGGTCGAACGTGATGAACGGCGTCCGCGCATTCCTGGCGTTCCGGGCCGATACCGCGCTGGATGAAGTCAATCTCTATCTGGAAGACAGTGCCACCAAGCTCGAGCGCCTGCTCGCCTATGGCCGCGATCTGACCTTTGATCAGGACGACGGACTGGCCCAGTTCGCCGAGCTGCGAGGCGAATTCCTTACCCATCTGGAACAGCTGAAGGAATTCGATCGCTCCGGCAAGTGGCGTACCGATACCTGGATGATCCGGCACGATGTCGGGCCGCTGGTCGAGCGTATGGGTGCCAATCTCGCCGCACTGGTGCAGGAGCAGCAGGCGCTGAGCGAGGGCACCAGTCATGCGCTGGTCGACCGGCTGGCGAACGCCGAGACCTTCATCGGTCTGCTGCTGATATTCGGGCTATTCGCCGGTACCGCCGGGGCCTTCCTGACCTGCAGCCAGACCACGCGCGCGGCTGTCAGTATGCGTGATGTGCTGAAAGACATCTCGGAAGGCGAGGGCGATCTCACGCATCGCGTACCGCTGACCTCGGCCGACGAGTTGGGCCAGGCCTCGGGTTATTTCAATGCCACCATGGCCAGCCTGCAGGCGATGGTGCGCGAGGTGGCGGACGTCTCCCGCCAAGTCGCCGACCGCGCCAGCCAGTCGACCCGGGCAATCGACGTCGTCACAACGAATGTGAGTAACGGCGCGGATCGCGCGCGCAGTACCGCGGCGGCGACCGAGGAAATGTCCGCCACCAGCGTCGAGATCGCGCGCAATGCCGGTGTCGCCACCGAGGAGGCGGCGCGTGCACGGGCGGATGCCGAGGCGGGTGCGCGTTCGGTCCATGCCATGCTGTCCCGGGCGCAGGATATGAGCAGCCAGATCACCGAGCTGCAGGGCAGTGTCGACGACATCAATGTCAAGGGCAAGGGTATGCTCGATATGGTCGGCATCATCAACGAGATCGCGAGTCAGACCAATCTGCTGGCGCTGAACGCAGCCATCGAGGCCGCCCGCGCCGGCGAGTCGGGACGTGGCTTTGCGGTCGTGGCGGACGAGGTGCGGCAGTTGGCGATGAAGACCCAGCAGTCGACCGCGAAGATCTCCGAGTTGCTGCAGGACAACCAGCGTTCGAGTGAATCGCTGTCTTCCACGATGTCCCATGTATCGGCCTCGACCGAGTCCATGATGGGGTCGGTGCGGGAGACATCGTCGACCATCGATCGGGTCAGCGGCAGTGTCAAGCTGATGACCGATATGGTCAGTCAGATCGCGCATGCGGCGCAGGAACAGTCCACCGCGACCGGGGAGATTGCCGGGAATATCGAGGAAATCTCCGGTATCGAATCCGACAATGCCCACCATGTGGCCGAAACCAGCGGCTATCTGCAGGAACTGGCCGAATTCTCGGCCCGCCTCGACAGTCTGGTCGGCCGCTTCAAGATCTGATCCCCGCCGCGCCTGACCCTGCTGGTCGGGCGCGGACAGTTCCAGTATCATTGCCGTCTTTCCGAGCGACCCTCTTACGCTTGAGACGGATACATGCTGCATATCCCCGGTGGTCCCGCCCTTTCCCGCTTTCGAACTGAAAAATTGCTGGCCCGCGCTCGCGAGATGATTGCCGATATCGAGGCGATCCACAGTGAATACTGGCATTTCGTCGATCTCGAACAACAGCTCGATGCGACCGACCGGGACACCCTGACCCGGTTGCTGGACGACGGTTCGGTCAGTCCGCCGGCCCCCGCCACCGCGCAGCTGATACTGGTGGTGCCGCGCCTCGGCACCATCTCGCCCTGGGCCAGCAAGGCGACCGATATCGCCCACAATTGCGGCCTGGAGCGTATCCACCGCATCGAGCGCGGTATTGCCTATCGACTGGCGCTGGCCGGCGGTCGCGCGCTGACCGCGGCGGAAGAGGCGCAGCTGCTGCCGCTGCTGCACGACCGTATGACAGAGGCCGTGCTGTCGAGTGCCGACGAGGCGGAGGCGCTGTTCCGCACCGCGGCGCCCGCGCCGCTGACGACGGTCGACATCCTGAGCGGCGGCCGTGCCGCGCTGGTGGCCGCCAATCGCAGCCTGGGCCTGGCCCTGTCCGACGACGAGATCGACTATCTGGTCGAGAGCTTCGGCGGACTCAAGCGCAATCCCACCGATGTCGAGCTGATGATGTTCGCGCAGGCCAATTCCGAACATTGCCGGCACAAGATCTTCAATGCCAACTGGGTGATCGATGGCCGGACGCAGACCGAATCGCTGTTCGGCATGATCCGCGAATCCCATCGGGCCAGCCCGGAGGGGGTGTTGTCGGCCTACCATGACAACTCGGCGGTGATCCGCGGTCATCAGGCGCGGCGGTTTTTCCCGGATAGGGACGGCTGTTACGCCGAGCATGCCGAAGACACCCATATCCTGATGAAGGTGGAGACGCACAATCACCCGACCGCGATTTCACCCTTTCCGGGCGCCGCCACCGGCTCGGGCGGTGAGATCCGCGACGAGGGCGCGACCGGACGCGGCAGCAAGCCCAAGGCCGGCCTGTCCGGCTATTCGGTGTCCAATCTGCGCATTCCTGGGTTCGAGCAGCCGTGGGAGACCGATCATGGCAAACCGGGCCGCATCGTCTCCGCGCTGGAGATCATGATCGACGGTCCGCTGGGTTCGGCCGCCTTTAACAACGAATTCGGCCGGCCCAATCTGTGCGGCTATTTCCGGACGTTTGAAGAGCGGGTGCCCGGTCCGACCGGCGATGAAATCCGTGGTTATCACAAGCCCATCATGATCGCCGGCGGCTACGGCAATATCCGCGCCGATCACATCGAGAAGAACGACATTCCGCCCGGTGCGCAGCTGATCGTGCTGGGCGGTCCGTCCATGCTGATCGGCCTGGGCGGCGGTGCCGCCTCGAGTATGTCCAGCGGCGCCAGTCATGAGGATCTGGATTTCGCCTCGGTCCAGCGCGGCAACCCGGAAATGCAGCGCCGCGCGCAGGAGGTCATCGACCGCTGCTGGGCCATGGGTGCGGACAATCCCATTATTTCCATTCACGACGTCGGTGCCGGCGGGCTGTCGAATGCGCTGCCCGAACTGGTCAACGACAGCGGTCGCGGCGCGCGTTTCGAGCTGCGTGCCGTACCCATCGACGATCCCGGCATGTCGCCCATGCAGATCTGGAGCAACGAATCGCAGGAGCGCTATGTGCTGGCGGTGGCGGCCGATCGTATCGAGCAGTTCCAGGAGCTGTGCGAACGCGAGCGCTGTCCGTTCGAGGTGGTGGGCGAGGCGACCGAAGATCGCCAGCTGGTGGTGGGTGACGCGCATTTCGAGAACCTGCCGGTCGACATGCCGATGACGCTGTTGCTGGGCAAGCCGCCAAAGATGCTGCGCGATGTGCATCATCGCACCTTCACCAAGCCCGACTTCGACACCCGCGCGATTGAAATGCGCGACGCGGCCTATCGCGTGCTGCGCCTGCCGTCGGTGGCCAACAAGACTTTTCTCATCACCATCGGTGACCGCAGTGTGACCGGGCTGGTGACGCGCGACCAGATGGTCGGGCCCTGGCAGGTGCCGGTGGCCGATGCCGCGGTCACTACGATCGACTATCACGGCTACGCCGGCGAAGCGATGGCCATGGGCGAACGCACTCCGGTCGCGCTGGTCGATGCCGCCGCGTCCGGGCGCATGGCGGTCGGCGAGGCCATTACCAACATCGCCTGCGCGGCGATCGATCGTATCGAGGACATCCGTCTGTCGGCGAACTGGATGGCGCCGGCCGGACATCCGGGTGAAGATGCCAATCTGTTCGACACCGTGCGCGCGGTCGGTCAGGAACTCTGTCCGGCGCTGGGTATCGCCATTCCGGTCGGCAAGGACTCGCTGTCGATGAA
>JBFEJM010000030.1:0-11188 GCA_041553175.1 Gammaproteobacteria bacterium
ATACCGTGCGCCTGTTCACCATGTTCGCCTCGCCGCCCGATATGTCGCTGGAGTGGTCGGATGCCGGTGTGGAGGGTGCGTTCCGTTTTCTCAAGCGGCTGTGGAAACTGGTGGCGACACATCTCGAGGCCGGCAAGACAGCGGATCTCGACACCGGGTCGCTCGATGATGCGCAGCGCGAACTGCGCCGACGTGTGCATGAGACCATCGCCAAGGTCAGCGACGATATGGGCCGGCGTCACACCTTCAATACCGCGATTGCCGCGGTCATGGAATTGATCAATGCGGTCTCCAAATTCGAAGACGCCAGTCCGCAGGGCCGGGCGGTGGTGCAGGAGGCGCTGGAGGCGGTTACCTTGATGCTGGCACCGATTGTCCCGCATATTTCGCACGCGCTGTGGCAGCACCTCGGACACAGCGGCGCGGTGGTCGATGCGGCCTGGCCGGACGTCGACGCCGATGCCCTGGTCCAGGCCGAGATCGAGCTGGTGGTGCAGGTCAATGGCAAAATGCGCGGCCGGGTGAAAGTGCCGGCGGACGCCGACAACGCGACCGTCGAAGCCATCGCCAAGGCCGACGCCAATGTGCAGCGCCACATCGACGGCAAACCGATCCGCAAAGTGATTGTCGTGCCGAAGAAGCTGGTCAATATTGTAGTCTGATTGTTATTTACGATGACCGAAGATAATTCACACCAGAGAACGCAGAGCACGCAGAGAAAAGCAGTATTATTGTTTCCTTTGCGATCTCTGTGTGCTCTGGTGTGAACATTGCTTTGCCGCCACCGGAAGGATGCGTGATAAAAATGAATGCAAACAGAATGCGCGGCTATGCGGTTGTGTTGCTGGCGGCATCGATACTGCTATTGAGCGCCTGCGGCTTTCATCTGCGCGGAGAAGTGAAACTCGCGCCGCAATTGAGTCGAGTCTATATCGACGGCGCAAGTCGGTTCGATCCCCTGATGCGCGAGCTGACCCAGTCGCTGAAAGGCACGGGTTCCAGTGTGGTGACAAATATCGGGGATGCGACGGCTGTGTTGCAGGTCCTCGTCAATCGAAGCGATCGCCGTGTGCTTTCCGTGCAGGCCACCGGTAAGGCGCAGGAATACGAGCTGTATCAAATTCTCGAGTTCAGCGTGCGCGATACCGCCGGCCGCGAGTTGCTGAGTCCGCAGCGTCTGGAAATGACGCGCGACTATCTGTTCGATCCCAACGATGTCCTGGGAAAGGCCAGCGAGGAAGAGACTCTGCGCCGCGATATGCGCCGGGATCTCGTGCGCCTGGTGATGCTGCGGTTGGAGGCGGTGGGCCGATGATGCTTCAACCGCGAAGGGACCAAGATCTTTAGCCACGGAAAGCACGGATGCAGATACTCTGAATGTTAAAATCCATAAACTGAGTGATCGCGTTTCATAAGCGTGTTCTTATTGGATTGTTTGGCACCAAAAGCATTTTGTCGGTGCTTTCCGTGTTTTCCGTGGCAAAAATATTTTTGCGCGACTTCGCGCCCTCTGCAGTAGAAGTGGTGGTTTAAAGTCATGCAACTGAAACCTGAGCAGCTCGCCCAGCACTTGAAGAAGAATCTCGCGCCGATTTACTTCATCTATGGTGACGAGCTGTTGCTGGTGCAGGAGGCGGCTGACGCTGTTCGCGCGGCGGCGCGCGCACAGGACTACAGCGAGCGCGAGGTGTTCACGGTCGAGTCCGGATTTGACTGGAACCAACTGACCGAGGCCTCCAACAGCCTGTCGCTGTTCGCCGAACGGCGCATATTGGAACTGCGCATGCCGACCGGCAAACCCGGCGACGCGGGCGGCAAGGCCCTGCGCGCCTATGCCGGGCGTCCGGCCGAAGACACGCTGCTGCTGATCATCAGCGGCAAGCTCGATGCCCAGCAGCGCAAATCCAAATGGGTAACGGAACTGGAAGGCGCCGGTGTCGGTATACCGGTGTGGCCGGTGGATGCCCGCGAGCTGCCGCAGTGGATTCGTGCACGCATGCAGGGATTGGGCTTGCAGCCGACGCCGGAGGCGGTGCAGTTGCTGGCTGAACGCGTGGAAGGCAATCTGCTGGCCTGTGCGCAGGAGATCGATAAACTCAAACTGCTGCAGGGTGCCGGCAGCGTGGATATCGACGCGGTCACGGCGGCCGTCGCCGAGTCCGCCCGCTTCGATGTGTTCGGTCTGGTCGACAGCGCGCTGGGCGGCGATGTCGAACGCTGTCTGCGTATGCTGACGGGGTTGCGGGGCGAGGGCGTGGAACCGGTGCTGGTGGTGTGGGCGCTGGCCCGCGAGATTCGGAATCTGGTCGCTATGGCGTGGGAAGCCGCGCGTGGCGAGTCGGTCGGCGCCGTGATGGGGCGCCATCGAGTGTGGAAGTCGCGTCAGGCCGTGATGGGGCGGGCCTTGACCCGCCATAAACTGGCTGATTGGTACGGGCTTCTCAGCCACTGTTCCCGCCTGGACCGCATGGTCAAGGGGCAGTTGCCGGGCAACCCCTGGGATGAACTGGTACAATTGTGCCTGCATCTGGCCGGGCGGCCGTTGCCGCTGGCGAGCGGTGAGTGAATGAGGTTTTTATTTTTTGCCACGGATTACACGGAAAGTACAGAATAATATGGATTGCGGAGCGGCGGGTTTGAAGAGCGCGTGCCACAACCCTTACACCCGCATCTTCATTTAGCGATAAACAACATCCGTGCGTTCCGTGTTTTCCGTGGCCAAGGGTACTTTTCGAATGAGCGCCAAAGCTGACACAATTCAATTTGACGTCGCGACCTACATGCAGGCCGTCGGTCAGCGCGCACGCAGTGCGGCGCGTGCCATGAGCCGGGCCGAGACCGGTGCGAAGAACGCGGCGCTGCTGGCGATGGCCGAAGCTATCGAGAATGCGCGTGCCGAACTGATCGCAGAGAACCGCAAAGATCTCGATGCGGGCAAGGCGCGCGGGCTGGATGCGGCGCTGCTGGATCGTCTTGAACTCACACCGGCACGCATCGCCGGCATGGCCGAAGGCCTGCGTCAGATTGCGGCATTGGCCGATCCGGTCGGCAGTATCAGCGATATGAACTATCGCCCCAGTGGCATTCAGGTCGGTCGTATGCGGGTACCGCTGGGTGTGATCGGCATCATCTACGAATCGCGCCCGAATGTGACCGCCGATGCCGCCGGTCTGTGTCTGAAATCCGGCAATGCCGCCATTCTGCGCGGCGGGTCCGAGGCCATTCATTCCAATCAGGCCATTGCCGCGTGCATTCGCGCGGGTCTGACGCAGGCTGGTTTGCCGGCGGAAGCGGTGCAGGTGATCGAGACGACCGATCGCGCCGCGGTGGGTGAGCTGTTGCGCATGGAGGAATATGTCGACGTCATTATCCCGCGTGGTGGCAAGAGTCTGATCCAGCGCGTCAGTGACGAGTCACGCGTGCCGGTGATCAAACACCTGGACGGTATCTGTCACGTCTATATCGATGACCGGGCCGATCTGGACAAGGCGGTACGGGTTGCGGTGAACGCCAAAACCCAGCGCTTCGGCACCTGTAACACCCTGGAGACACTGCTGGTGCACAGGGATGTCGCTGCGACCGTGCTGCCGCTGCTGGCGCCGCAGTACGCCGAGTTCAAGGTCGAGTTGCGCGGCTGTGAACGTACCCGCGCGATTCTGACCGACGCCAAGGCCGCGACCGCCGAGGACTGGGATACCGAATACCTGGCGCCCATTCTCTCCATTCGGGTGGTGGACGATCTGGACGCCGCCATGGATCACATCAGCGCTCACAGTTCGCAGCATACCGATGCGATCATTACCGAGGACTTCAGTCGCGCGCGGCGTTTCCTGCGTGAAGTCGATTCCAGTTCGGTCATGGTGAATGCCTCGACCCGTTTCGCGGATGGTTTCGAGTATGGCCTGGGTGCCGAAATAGGCATCAGTACCGACAAGCTGCATGCGCGCGGTCCGGTCGGTCTGGAAGGACTGACCTCGCTCAAATACATCGTATTCGGTGATGGGCATATTCGAAGCTGAAGCCAGAATTCGGGACTCAGGACTCTGGATTTGAGGAATTTGTGCAGATATCCATGAGATTCACAAACTGTATGCCATGTGGTCGTTGCAGGGTCTATGACGGACCCGCAACCTTCAGCCTGCGACCCCAACCGGCATGATCGGCGTTTTCGGCGGCACCTTTGATCCTATCCACTACGGTCATCTGCGTTGCGCCTGGGAAATTGCCGAGCAGTTGGAACTCCGCGAAGTCCGCATGATCCCCTGTCGTGTTCCGCCCCATCGCGCGCAGCCCCACGCCGCCGCCGAACAGCGCGCCGGCATGGTCGAGCGCGCATTGGAAGGTCAGTCGCTGCTGCGGTTGGATCGGCGTGAACTGGAGCGCGACGGGCCATCCTTCATGGTGGATACGCTGAGTTCGCTGCGCGCGGAACTGGGCTCCGAACCGCTCTGTCTTATTCTGGGTCAGGATGCGTTCAACGGCCTGGCGGGCTGGCATCGCTGGGATGAGATTCCGCGTCTGACGCATCTGGTCGTCATCACCCGTCCCGGCAGTCAAGCGGTCGGCAACGGACCGGTCGCAGAGCTGGTTGAACAACGTGCAGTCGAAAGTCTGGATGAGCTCATTGCCCGGCCGGCCGGCGCCATTCTGTTCCGGACCGTAACGGCATTGGGGTTCTCCGCCAGTGGTATTCGCGACATGGTGGCCAGTGGCCGCAGCCCGCGCTATCTGCTGCCGGATGTGGTGCTCGAGTATATCTCGCAGCAGGATCTGTATCGGAATTTGAGTTGACGATTAAACCGGCCGTTAAGCTGGTGAGAGGACAATACACGCGTGACCGAAACCAAGACCACAGAGCAGTTGAAAGCGCTGGTGCTGAAGGCACTGGATGACCTCAAGGCACAGGACGTGCAGGTGATGGATGTGAAGGAGATGACATCGGTCACCGACCTGATGATCATCGCCAGCGGCACCTCGGATCGGCATATCAAGGCGCTGGCCGATCATGTCGTCGAAGAGGTCAAACACAGCGGCATCCAGCCACTGGGTGTGGAAGGCGAGAACTCACGGGAATGGGTCCTGGTGGACCTGGGCGATGTGGTCGTGCATCTGATGCATCCGCAGACACGCGCCTTCTACAATCTGGAAAAGCTCTGGACCGTGGGTGAGGAACAGACGCTGGCCAGCCGCAAAAGCAAGACCACCTGATTCCGCGTAGACGACCGTCGTGCAGATCCATCTGATCGCCGTGGGCAACCGCATGCCGGGCTGGGTCAGCGCGGGTTATGAGGAATACGCCAAACGTCTGCCGCGTGAATGCGCACTTCGGCTGGTGGAGATCGCGCCCGGCAAGCGCGGCCGCAATGCTGACGTCAAACGCATTGTGCGGGATGAAGGCGAGCGAATGCTGGCGGCCACACCAAAAGACTCCAAAGTGATTGCGCTCGAAGTGGGTGGCCGCACCTGGTCGACCCCTCAATTGGCCAATGAACTGAGCGGTTGGTTGGCGAGTGGCCGCGATACGACGCTGTTGGTCGGTGGACCGGAGGGGCTGGATGAGGCCTGCCGGGCGCGGGCGGACCAGGCCTGGTCATTGTCCGCCCTCACCTTGCCGCACCCCCTGGTCCGCGTCCTGCTGGCCGAACAACTCTACCGTGCCTGGAGTTTGACGGTAGGCCACCCCTATCACCGCGACTGAAGTGAACGCCGGTCGCGCCCGATCAGGGCAATGCCTGCAGCATGGGTCAGGCCGGATTGTCACCGGCAACAGGCTAAAAGGTCAGGGATTTCGCCCCGCGCTTTCCGTGCCAATCGTTATTGATACCTGCATCTGGTAGGCTGCCACGACATGGGTGATTATCAGCTCTATCTGGCCTCCAATTCGCCGCGCCGGCGCGAACTCCTGACCCAGATCGGGGTCACCTACCGGGTGCTTGCCGTGGAGGTCGATGAGTCGGCCCGGCCCGGCGAGGACAATGCCGTGCTGGTGCAGCGGCTGGCGCTGGCCAAGGCGCGGGCCGGACTGGAACAGTTGGATGTGACCGCGCATCGGCCGGTACTCGGTGCCGATACGCTGGTGGTCTGCGGCGAGCGCGTCATGGGCAAGCCGCACGAGCGGTCGGCCGGACTGGCGATGCTGGCGGCGCTGTCCGGGCGTGAGCATGAGGTGTTGAGCGCCGTCGCCATGATCGATGAAAACCAAGAGCGGGTGGTGTTGAACCGCAGCCGTGTCCTGTTCCGGGACATCGCGCCGGCCGAAGCCGAGGCCTACTGGAATTGCGGCGAGCCGGTGGACAAGGCGGGCGGTTACGCGATACAGGGGCGCGGCGCGGTGTTCGTGGCGGGGCTCACGGGCAGTTATTCCGGGGTCATGGGACTGCCGCTGTTTGAGACGGCACAATTGTTGCGCGAGTTTGGGATCGAGGTCATCGGGGCAGTGTGATGAGTGATGAATGACGGTCAGGCCGCGGTCTGGCCGTTACTCATGACTCATTACCTTAAAGTCCCAATCTATGAGCGAAGAGATTCTAGTCAATGTAACGCCACAGGAAACCCGGGTCGCAGTTGTCGAGAACGGAGTATTGCAGGAAGTGCTGATCGAACGGGCCCGCGCACGCGGGCTGGTCGGCAGTCTGTATAAAGGGGTCGTCTGTCGAGTGTTGCCGGGTATGCAGGCCGCCTTTGTCGATATCGGGCTGGAGCGTGCCGCCTTTCTGCACGCCTCGGATATCTCGGCCCGGGAAGTGGAAGGGGTCAGTCCGGAGGGGCGCCGCAACGAGGCCATCACGCAACTGTTGCGCGACGGTCAGGAAGTTCTGGTGCAGGTCATCAAAGATCCGCTCGGCACCAAGGGCGCACGGCTTACCACGCACATCACCATCCCGTCGCGTTATCTGGTGTTCATGCCGGATGCCACCAATGTGGGGGTCTCGCAGAAAATCGAGAGCGAGAGCGAACGCGCGCGCTTGAAGGACATCGTGCTGGCGCAGGCCAATGGCGAGGCGCAGGGATTCATTGTGCGTACCGCGGCGGAAGGGGCCAGCGCCGAGGCGCTGATCGCCGATGTGCAGTTCCTGCGCAAACTCTGGCTATCGATACGTGATCGCGCCAGGACGGCGCCGCCCGGCAGTATCGTGCATGAGGATCTGCCGCTGGTGTTGCGGGTGCTGCGCGATTTCGTCGGCAGCGAGGTCGAGAAGGTACGCATCGACTCGCGCGAGACGCATCAGCGCGTTGCGCAGTTTTCCGAGAACTTCATCCCCGAAGTCTGCGACCGGCTGGAATACTATCCGGGCGAACGCCCCGTGTTCGATCTTTACGGGGTCGAGGATGAAATCCAGAAGGCGCTTGAGCGCAAGGTGCAGCTCAAGTCGGGCGGCTACCTGATTATCGATCAGACCGAGGCCATGACCACTATCGATGTCAATACCGGCGCCTATGTCGGACATCGCAATCTCGAAGAGACGATCTTCAAAACCAATCTGGAGGCGGCGCAGGCGATCGCCCGCCAGCTGCGGCTGCGCAACCTGGGTGGCATTATCATTATCGACTTCATTGACATGTTGGATGAAGAGCATAAACGTCAGGTGCTGCGCGCATTGGAAAAGAGCCTGGAACGCGATCACGCCCGCAGTCACTTGAGTGAGGTGTCCAGCCTCGGGCTGGTGCAGATGACGCGTAAACGCACTCGCGAGAGTCTGGAACATGTGCTGTGCACAACCTGTCCGACCTGCAGCGGGCGCGGCTCGTTGAAGACACCGGAAACGGTCTGTTATGAGATCTTCCGCGAGATCCTGCGCGAGGCGCGGCAGTTCGATTCGCAGCAGTTGCTGGTGCTGGCGGCGCAGGAGGTCATCGATCTGTTGCTGGACGAAGAGTCGACCAGCCTGGCCGAGTTGGAGTCCTTTATCGGCAAACCCATCAAGTTGCAGGTCGAGGCGCTTTACACACAGGAACAGTATGACGTGGTGTTGCAGTGATCACGTTCATCGTTTCAATGTTTTTCCCGGACGGTCTTCACGCCTGAGCACATTATGTTACGGCGCCTGTTGCTGAGTTTCTGGTATCTGTGTGCCTCGCTGGTCGTGGTGGCGGCACTGTTTCTGAGTGTCGCGCGCCTGGCGTTGCCGATGCTGGAGGCGCGCGAAAGCCAGTTGGCGGAACTGGTTCGGGACACCATCGGCCAGGATGCCCGCATCGGCGGTTTGCATCTGTCGTGGCGCGGCCTGGGACCGGAATTGCGGGTCACCGATTTTGCCCTGCTGGACAAGACCACCGGACGGGCGCTGATGTCGGCGCTGGAGGTCCGGGTCGGCGTGGACCTGTGGGGGTCGCTGTGGGCCGGCCGGTTGCAGCCGTCGCGTCTGGTCGTGATCGGCAGCGATATCGGGCTTTATCGCAACAGCAGCGGGCGGCTGGCGGTTGAAGGTGTTCACATCGAGCCGCAGACAGTCAATCCCTGGCTGCTGGTATTGAGTCAGCCGCTGGTTGAATTGCGTGACATCCATGTGCAGTGGCGCGATGAACTGAAGAAATTCCCCGACCTGGTTATCTCCGGCGTCGATCTGCGGCTGCTCAATCGCGGCAACCGGCATCAACTGCAGGCGAACCTGCAACTCCCTAGTGGGTATGGCGATGAACTGACTTTTGCGGCGGATCTGATCGGCACGCCGGCACAGCCGGACGACTGGCACGGGCAGTTCTATATCGCCGCCCGCCAGGCACCGCTGCAGCAGTGGTTGGCGGAACGACTGCCGGGCGGTTTGAATGTCACCGGGGTCCTGAATATGCGGCTGTGGGGCGATATGCAAGGCACTCGCATCCAGCATCTGGTGGGTGAAATGGCGGTCGCCAATCCGAATATAACCGCGCGTGCCGGCGGTGGCGATCTGTTCAACGCGGAGCGGTTGAGCGGTCAGATCGAGTGGCACCGTGCCGCCAGCGGCTGGACACTCGACCTGGACCAGGTGCGACTGACCGAGGCGGCCGGGTTGTGGCCCGAAACCGGACTCACCCTCGCGGTGGTCAACGAGGCCGATGGCGAGCATCAGGTTCAGCTCGCACTGGGGTTTCTGCGACTGGAGTCCGTCGGGCCCTGGCTCAATTACGTTCTGAAGCTGTCGCCGGAGCGTCAGCGCCTGGTCGAACAGTTGCAGGTCGGTGGCGAGGTGCAGTCTGTGCAGCTGGCCTTCAGGACCCGCGCGGATTGGATCGAGGATCTGAGTTATCAATTTCGCTTCAAGGACGTACACAACAACGCGGTCGATCGATTGCCGGGCAGTCAAACCCTGAGCGGTCGTGTGGTGGGCAACGCCGATTATGGGGTGTTGGATCTCGACAGTCATGACGGTCAGGTTGACCTGCCGCGGCTGTTTCGCGGCCCGCTCCAGTTTTCACGTCTGCAGGGCCGTATTCGCTGGCATCATCTGCCGGATCGGCTGCGCGTGGAAACGATCGCACTGGATGCCGAAAACGCCGATATCGCCACTCAGTCCCGAATACGCCTGGATGTCCCGGTGGACGGTTCCAAACCCTTTCTCGATCTGCAGACGTCGTTCCGGCGCGGTCGCGTCGAGGATGCCGATAAATACCTGCCGGCAGGCATTATGCCGCCGGCCACGGTCACATGGCTCGATCGTGCCCTGGTCAGCGGTCGGGTCAGTTCCGGTGCGGCGCTGTTCCACGGTCGCCTGGGTGATTTCCCCTTTGACCGGCCCACGGGGCGCTTTGAGGTGCGGGCGACTGTGACCGACGCGGTGCTCGATTACAAAGAGGGCTGGCACCGTATCGAAGGACTGGAGGCCGAACTGGCCTTCGTCAACCGCACCATGCAGATTCGTGGCGTGGCCGGACAGGTGCTCGGTAGCGAGCTCAGTGACGTCGATGTGCGGATCGATGATCTGACTCACGCGCAACTCAGTGTGGATGGCCATGCCCGAGGCCAGCTTGCCGATATGCTTCGTTTCCTGTTGGAGAGTCCGGTCGGAAAAGGTGCCGGCGGTTTGATGCGCGATGTACAGGCGAGCGGGCCCGCGACATTGCAACTCGGATTGCGCATTCCCCTGGCCGAACACAAACCGGCCGAGATCGATGGACGGGTACAATTGAACGGTAACAGTCTCGGCATACCCGGCGGCGAACTCTCGCTTGATCAGCTGAACGGTGAACTGCGCTTCAGCCGTGACAGCGTCCTGGCCAGCGCCGTTTCCGCTCGCGTGATGGATACCAAGGTGCGGGTCGACGTCGAGGACGCGCTCGTCGGCAAGAATGCGATGAGCCGGCTGCGGATCACCGGTGCGTTGCCGCTGGTCGATCGTCTCCAGCGCGGGGGCGGTGATTTCTGGAAACGTTTCTCCGGCAGTGCCGGCTGGATCGTCAATCTGTATCTGCCCAAGGTTGCCGGCAGCAGTGGCGGCGCGCCGCGTCTTGAGCTGGAGTCGGAACTGCGTGGAATAGCCGTTGATCTGCCGCCTCCGTTGGGCAAGCAGGCTGACAGCGCGCGCTGGCTACGGCTTAAAACAGACATTCCGGCGCAGGGATTCGGGCCGATCACCGTGCATTACGCCGATCACAGCGCCGCATTTCAGTTGTCACAGTCCGCCACCGGATTGTCGCTGGCCCGCGGCGAACTCAAGTTCGGTGGCGGCGATGCGCGGCTGCCGAAAGACAAGGCGATTCGCGTTCTGGGCGATATCGGGCGTTTCGATTGGAACCAGTGGCGTCCCGTGCTGGCGCCGGCGCCCGCCGCGGAAAAGACGCCTGCGGGAATGCCCGTGCTGGTTGATGTGAACATCGAATCCCTGCAGGCATTTGAACGGGAGTTTCGCCAGGTTGAGATCAAGGCGAATCGCAGCGCCGGGGAATGGCGGGCGCAGCTGAAGGGGCCGGACGTGGAAGGAACCCTCGTAGTGCCGACACAGACGTCGCAGCCGATCAAGGCGACACTTGAACGCCTGCGGCTGGCCGCTGCAGACGCGGGTCAGGGCGGTGCACAGTTGGACCCCGCCAAGGTGCGCGCGCTGGACATCGATGTGCAACAGATGACGATTCACGATCTCGAACTTGGCCATGTTAATCTAACCACCCACCCGCTGGCGGATGGTCTGTCAGTCGATCTGCTGGCAGTCGATGCTGACTGGATCAAATTGGCTGCCCAGGGCGCCTGGACCCGCCGGGCGGGTGAGGACGG
>JBFEJM010000031.1:0-11179 GCA_041553175.1 Gammaproteobacteria bacterium
ACATCGTCAGGGCCGGTTGCGCTGCCAGCATTAGCGACACCACGCCCGATACCTCGGCCGTGGCCACACTGGTACCGATCAGATCGGCGTAGGTGTCCACGCCCGGCGCTGCGGCACCGCTGTTGTAAATGGAATGAATCCCCCAGAATCCACCACCGCCTGGCGCACTCACCAGGACTTTGCTGCCGCGGTTGGAGTAGGCGGCCAACGCACCACCCCGATCCGTCGCCGCAACGGTAATGACATTGTTGCAGCCTGCGGGTAACGTACCGGACACATCGATGCCGTCGTTGTTTCCGGCTGCCACCACCACCACGGCACCTGCAGCCACGACCTGATCGATGGCATCCTGCACAGCGGGCGTACAGATACCGATTCCACCAAAACTCAGGTTGATGATTCTGGCCGGATTGGGATTGATCGGCACGCCACCCACACTAAGCCCCGCCGCCCAGCGCATTGCCGCGATGACATCGGAAAAACTGCCGCCGCATTTACCCAGCACGCGCACCGGCAACAATGGAGCGACATGGTTGATAGGGGCGATGCCGATGTTATCCACCGTCGCACCGACCAGACCCGCGAGATGCAGGCCATGCCAGGAGCTATCGGATGCGGGCTCTCCGGATCCGCATTCGTTGGCAACCACCGCATCGCCGGGATCAGTCGGATCGGCATCCCATCCGTCGCTGTCATTTGCATAAGCGGGATCTCCGACAAAATCATACCCGGGCAGAATACGGGCGGGATCGAGATCCTCGTGCGGAAGAATGCCGGTATCAAGAAGCGCGACAACAATACTCGCATCACCGCGCTCGCTGTCCCAGGCCACGTCGGCACGTATGCCGTAAGTGTCGTACAGATTCCATTGACGTGTCAGATAACGCGGATCGATAGGCACATAGCTCAGACGTACGCGTATATCCGGTTCGGAATAGGTGATCTGCGGATGGGCCTCCAATCGGGCAACAGCCGTTGCCATTTCGTCCGCTGTGATCGGCTTCACAAATTGCGCCACCACCAGGTTATCGCCCAGCTGTCGGTCGAAACTCAGACCCGACTGCCCGATCTCCCTGACGATCGCTGCGAAGCGTTTCTCGATCGCGATGGTCGCCTGTTCCACAGGTGGCGTACCCAGACGCACGATCAGTTTGCCGGTGACTGTATCCTCGGCATACAGCATTGAAGTCCAGGAGAAAAAAAGCAGAACGCCCAGCCAACCGACACGAAACCCGCCACGGCGGACACTACATAACCATTCATTCATCAGGGACGATCCACTCGATAACGTTGCCCTTGGTATGACAACACTATGCCATCGGCACTGATGGCATCCAACTTCACACCTTGGTCCAGGGTTTCGCCTTCCTGATACTTCCTTAGATTTACCAGCACGAAACGCCGGGCAGGATCGCTTGCGAATACATGCACATCGATGCGCGGCACCGGCAGTCGGTTGCGCTCATCGGCGGGCAGATCCTGCCACCGCACCACGTCGTCTGACGGGGAAACCCGCTCCGCAACCGAGGGTTCTCGATCTGTGCTGGCGGGTGTTGGCGCTGCCGCTGTCGGTGCTGAGCTCGCACGTATACTCGGCGTCGGCTCATCGCTGAGAACCGGCGTCACCGCGACCGGTTCCGGTGCAGACACCTCAGTGCTGCTATCCATGACTCCGGTCTGCGATGACAGCGCATCCGTTGCGGTTGCGCGTTCGTCCCAGGGACGCAAGGCGATCACGGCGATGATAATGGCATTGATGATTAAAGCCCCCGCCACCCACCAGGGCCAGCGTGACGCATGCGGCGATGCGGTCTCCTGCACAGCGGAAATATCCGGGACCTGGCCGATATGGCGTTCCTGCTCGGACTTTTTCAGCGCCTCGAGAATATAGGACATGGCTTAACCACTTCCCTTGGCTGACAGACTGGAAAGCCGCGGCCCACCGGAATGAGCATCGGCGGAATTCAAATGTATGAGCGTCATCGTACCCACCACACCATCCGGCTCCAGTAGATGCTGCGCCTGAAAGCGGCGCACCTGTTCCGTCAACCGTTGGTCGAACACATTCGCGTTCGCGCTGCCACCGCCCGCGCCAGGTTGCAGACGCTCGAGCAGTTCACGCAGCCATACGATGTCTTGACCCTGATCACCACGGCGCAGTGCCCTGCTGCCTACCGGCGGCCGCCACAACAAGGTGAACTGGCCAAGCCAGAATTGATCGAGTTCGCTCAACGCAACAGTGCGGGATTGTCCACCCAGCTCCACTGTTGCGTCGCTATTGCTGAGACTCCGCAGCAACACGGAGACACGTTTGCCATTGGGTGCGACCAACTGCAGTACCGCCGGTCGATCAAAGCTGCGTAATTGCGTCCAGTTACCGCTGCGAACAAGACAACGCAACCCCTGGCGTACCGCCTGATCACAGGGTCGCAGATCGTCGTTCAGGTACAGATCGATATTCCACAGCTCGAACAACGAACTCCAGGCCTGCAGACCGGCCCCCTCGTCGGCAACCGAAAGCTGCTCCGACAAATCGGACGGCGCGGGGAGCAGATCGAGCTCAAGAGGATCCGGCGGAACAAGCACGTTCGATTCGATCGCAGGATCTTCCGGCTCCGCCAGCGGCTTCGCCTCAATGCCATTTGCCTCGGACATGACCACGGTTCCGGCGGCCGGGGCCAATGCATCGATCTGCAGCCCTTCAACTGCGGGCCCGGCGGTATACCAGTCCCGCCCGAACCAGCCCGCTGCAGCGATCAAGCCTGCGAATGCGATCATCGCCGCCCATGGCCACATGCGCGCGCCGTTCCCGGGTGCAGCCTGAAATTCCGGTAACACCTCCCGCGCCGCCCGCTGCAGAACCTTTCGGTCAACAGCGCGCTTGTCTTCGACATAGGCGCCGAGCATCGCCCGATCGCAGATGATGTTGATGAGACGCGGTATACCGGCGGATAGCTTGTGCACTTCCTCTATCGCAGCTTTGCTGAATTGATCACCGTGGCCGCCACTGACTTTCAGCCGATGATGAATATAGATCTCGGTTTCCGCCTCATCCAACGAGCCGAGGTGATAGCGCGCCGTAATGCGCTGTGACAGTTGCCGGAGTTCATTGCGCGCCAACAGCGTCTGCAGTTCGGGCTGACCGATCAGTACAATCTGCAACAACTTGGACTGCGCCGTCTCCAGATTGGTCAGCAGACGTATCTGCTCCAGCACTTCAATGCTGAGATTCTGCGCCTCATCGATAACCAGGATGGTGCGCCGACCTCTGGCATGCGCGCTCAACAGATGTTCGTTGAGTGCATCGACCAGGACCTTGAGACTCTCGGTCTCGCGCAGGTAAGTGATTTTCAACTCATCGCAGATCGTCGCCACCAGCTCGAAGGCGGTAAGCTTGGGGTTCAGAATAAGCGCGACATCCACACCGTCCGGCAACTGTTCCAGCAGCGCGCGGCACAGCGTGGTCTTGCCGGTACCGACTTCGCCCGTCAATTGCACAAAGCCGCCGCCCTCACCGATACCGTACAACAGGTGCGCCAGCGCCTCGCGATGCCGCGCGCTCAAAAACAGAAAGCGCGGATCAGGCGTTATCGCGAAGGGTTTGACGTCCAGGCCGAAATGTTTGCAATACATATATGACAGCCGCGGTTCGATTATGCAGATTTCGCCGACTTTATACGGCCACGCAGGTTCACGGTATGATGTCCCTAAGAACAATCAGAATCCGGCCCGCAGCCGGCCCATAAAGGAATCACAAGGATATGAAAAAGGCTCTGATAATACTAATTTTATTATCGATACTCCTGGCCTTCGGCAGCTACGGACTGCTTTTCTACCAGAATAACCGCAAAGTGGCCTGGCCCGAGAATGCGAAGATCCAGGCATCCTTGCAGGCCGCCACGCGATGGATGGACGCCAACCGCGAGGAAGTCCTCAAGCATGATAACCCAGTCCTCTGGTGGATGATTCAGCAAAGCGCACTGCGTTCGCAGGACCCGGTCCTCACACAACTGTTCGATCGATACCGCGAGACCCGCCTGGAAACGGGACGCAATCTCTGGCTTCCGTTGTTCTATCCGGGCCGCTGGGTACCTTTCAAAGCCGAGGATCTGACCGGCTACCCCTATTACAACTATCAATTCATCTATGCCATCAGCTGTGACACCGAATTGGCAGAACTGCCCCTGGTCCAGGCCCAGCTCGATCCGGATTTCTGCGACCGGCATCCGCTGCGGCCTGCCTGCGTGACCCATCAGCTGATGGGTTTCCGCTTCATGCAGCAGAACGGCTGCGGCGACCCAGAGGCCACTCAGGTTGCTGTCAGCGCGCTGCAACAACGGATCACCAAACAATTGACCTGGGATATCCGCGTGGTCGACGTTTATCTCCAGCGCGTCCTGATGCTGGTGGAATCCGGCGCCCAATCGGCCGTGCAGCCGATTTGGCTCCAGCAGGTACTTGACGCGCAGCGCCCGGACGGCGGCTGGTCCGGCCTCGATCCCATTGTCACCCTGCCGGGCGGGAAAACGCTTGGATTCAGTGGACAGGGCGTGTCGGTCGGGCAGCCAAACTCCAATTTCCACGCGACCGCGCAGGGCGTACTCCTGATGACCCTGCTGGTCTTTCCTGAAGCCTCGCCGTAGACGTCGATTAATTTTACATAATTCGACTAAACCGGCACCGTTCGAGCGCCGCATCGACTTTGCGCTACAAGATAGATACTTAGCTGAGGTTTTCCAGGCCGGGTTATCGCCCTGATGTCGATCGGCCTTACAGACACCCCGGGCTCATGTGACAAGAGAAAATGTAACTTGCTAGAAAATATAGAAAATTACCCCAATTGGCATAGCACTTGCGTGAATACTGCTGTCGGCCCCACCCGAAAACAACAAAAGTCGAGGGATGCCACTATGAATACGACAATAAAAAAAACGATCAATGGCCAACGTGTATCCGCCCGCCCGGTCTTCAAAGGCGGACTGCAACCCGCTTATTGGTCAGCAACCGTCAACGAGCACTCACTGCCGCAGGTGTTTCCATCACCCGCCGACGCATTCCGCTTCGCGGCGGATTTGAAAATGTCCTGAGCACCTGATGGCGGGAACGCGACACGTGGAGGGCGTCTGCCCGCCCGCGTGTTGTTGCCCGTCAGCGCTTCCCCCATAGTGCGCCCATTTTCGCGCCCAGCCGGCCTGTGGCCTGGAATATGCGGCGCGCCGCCCGCATCGGGTATTCGATTGCAAGGGAACTTGCGAACTCACTCAAACAGCGATGAATGGCGATGGAAAGCTCAATCGACCGCCATATGATCAGTCCGCATCCAGCCGCAACTTCAGCTCGCTTCGCAGTTGATTCAGTCGGCCGTGGAAAAAATGCCCGACCTCCGGCATACGGATAATCCCGGGGGACGGCTGCTGCAACTCTGCCCAATCAAACACGGCCGCGCTCGGTACGATCTCGTCCGCCTCGCCCTGTACCAGCAGCCAGGGGCACTGAGGTGCGGGAATGGATGAAAAGTCGAAAAAATTCACCGGCGGCGCAACGGTGATGAGGTGTACCAGCGGAAATTCGTTGGCGACCCGAAGGGCGACGTAAGCACCGAACGAGAATCCCGCCAGCCAGAGCGGATGCCCCGGCCGCTGTTTCTGCGCCCACTGCAGCACTGCACGCAGATCGTCCGCTTCGCCATCACCCCCGCTATAGCGGCCATCACTCGACTCGACACCGCGAAAATTGAAGCGCAGGGTACCGACACCCATATCGTTCAGGGTGCGGCAAAGATAGTCCACAACCTTGTTGTGCATTGTGCCGCCGTGCAAGGGATGCGGATGGCAGACAACCGCCACCCCACGCATGCTCACGCCTTCCGCAGGACATGCCGTGATCCCCTGCAGCATGCCGGCAGGGCCCGGTATCCACACGGCCTCCCCGACGCAGCTCGTCGACTCTTCTGCGCCTGCATACCACTTGTCATCGGGACTTGCCGCCAGCATATCGGATCTCTCATAAACCAGGAGGGGCTGGATAGTTTAACAAATTACGCTCATCTCACCGCGAGCCTTCAGCGCCGAACGCACGCCTGTCCGATTGCGCCGCAATATTTCGATGCGGCAACGACATGAAGTAGAAGAGTTCGGAAAGCGAATCGAGGGAGAATACAAAACTACCGGGGTGGGTCGACCGTAACTCCTGACGCAGTATCAGGAGCCATTACTGAACTGATGGCGGACAGCCGGTCAGATATCCCTGGCCCGCTCACGACGTTCGAGGCGGGGTGAATGCAACGCCAGGTCAAGATAATACCAGCCACGCATGTCAACGAATTCCCGCTTGCCGTTGGCGTATTCCAACGCAACACAGGTCACGCGTTTTCCACCGTACATCAGGGCCCGAACCTGGATCAACTGGCCGACTATGTTTGTGTACCAGTAACCGGGCAACGGTTTTTGTTGTAATAGCATCGTCTTACCGTCCCAAATAGCACGTTAAGTTATGTCCGCGATATCGGCGTTGGCACCTGCGCGTGGCGCAGCTCCCCGTCCATACGCCAATACCTCCTAACCACACTTCGACTCACCACAGTTGAGACAGGTCAGACACCCGTCCATCTGAATCGCGGCCTTAGTATGACATTTACCGCACAGCTGCGCACCATCCGGGAAGTCCTGCGGGTCTTTTTTCTCGGCATTCTTGACGGTTGCCTCGTACTGTGCACGCTTTTCGGCGACCAGTTTTTTCTGATGTTCGTCCAGTTCGTCGTCCTTGAGCATGCCGATCATGCGCAGATGGCATTCGATGGCATCACCGATTTCGGCCACCAGCGAGGGCATGTATTTACCGCCGCGTTTGAAGTAGCCGCCACGCGGATCGAACACCGAGCGCAGTTCTTCCACCAGGAACGTGACGTCGCCACCTTTACGGAAGACAGCGGAAATAATCCGTGTTAGCGCGACAATCCATTGGAAATGATCCATGTTCTTCGAGTTGATGAAAATCTCGAACGGTCGACGCAGCTCATGCTCGGTGCCGGGATTCAGAATGATGTCATTGATCGTCACATACAGCGCATGTTCGGACAGGGGTGTCTTGACCTTGTAGGTCGACCCCAACAGCATTTCCGGGCGCTCCAGCTGCTCGGTCAGATGCACGACCTTGTCCTTGGCGCTGGTCTTTTCGGCAACCGCCGCCTTGGCTGTCTCCGCCTTGTCTTCTTTGGCGACGTTGTAACCGACGATTTTCTTGTCGATCTTGATGGTCATGTAGTGCCTCTCCTGTTCCGCCACCGTCACTCTGCACGGTCGCGAGGGTGGTAACTGTCAGAATTTTCCGTAGTAGCCTTCTTTCAGGGCGTCATAGAGATTCGCGGCTGCGTGCGTCTCGCCGTCGTACTCGATCTCTTCATTACCCTTGACTTCCAGTGTGCTGCCATCGTCCAGCGTAAACACGTAGGTGGTGTTTTCCAGATCCTTCTCTTTGACCAGCACCCCTTGGAAGGCCTCGGGGTTGAAGCGGAATGTGGTACACCCCTTCAGCCCCTGCTCATAGGCGTAGAGGTAGATATCCTTGAAGTCGTCATAGGCATAATCGGTCGGGACATTGGCCGTCTTGGAGATGCTGGAATCCACCCAGCGTTGCGCGGCGGCCTGAATATCGACGTGCGCCTTTGGTGTGATGTCTTCGGCGGTCACGAAATAGTCCGGCAACCGGGCCTCGTCGGATTCCGCATCCGGCACCGCATCGGCATTGATCAGTTCGCGATACGCCAGCAGTTCGTAGGAATAGACCGCAACCTTTTCCTTGGTCTTGCGACCCTCGCGGATGACATTGCGGGAATAATGGTGCGCGAATGATGGCTCGATGCCATTACTGGCGTTGTTGGCCAGGGACAGCGAAATCGTGCCGGTGGGCGCGATCGAACTGTGGTGCGTGAAGCGCGCGCCAACCAGGGCCAGTTCCTCGACCAGTTCCGGCGCCACCTCCGCAACATGCTGCATATAGCGGCTGTATTTGGCATGCAGAAGCTTGCCCTGCACCCGGTCACCGACATGCCAGCCGTCGTCCGCCATTTCCGGACGCAAACGGAGCATTTCCTCGGTAACGGTGAACTCCTCTTCCATAATCGGCGCCGGCCCCTTCTCTTTGGCCAGATCCAGCGCGGTACGCCAGCCTTCAACCGCCAGTTCGCGCGACACCCGCTCGGTGAATTCCAGCGAATCCGCATCACCATAGCCCATGCGCAACATGGTCAGGGTCGAACCCAGCCCCAGGAAACCCATGCCATGGCGGCGTTTGCGCAGGATCTCGTCGCGCTGCCCCTCCAGCGGCAGTCCGTTGATCTCGACCACGTTGTCCAGCATACGGGTGAACACCGACACCACTTTGCGGAATTCCTCCCAATCGAAACGGGCCCGCTCAGTGAAAGGTTCGATGACAAACTTGGTCAGATTGACCGAGCCCAGCAGGCAGGAGCCATAGGGCGGCAACGGCTGTTCGCCGCAGGGATTGGTCGCGCGGATGGTCTCGCAGAACCAGTTGTTGTTCATCTCGTTGACCTTGTCGATCAGGATGAATCCGGGCTCGGCGAAATCATAGGTCGAAGCCATGATGACATCCCACAGCCGGCGGGCGCGGATTGTACGATAGACCTTGCAGCCGACCTGGCCGACATCGTTGGTGACATAGCCGTTCTTGACCGACCAGTCGCGCCAGATCACCTGGTCGGGATTGTTCAGGTCCAGGTTCTCGGATTCGAGTTCCGCCTGCTTGATCGGGAACGCCAGCTTCCACTGCGCATCGGCCTTGACCGCTTCCATGAATTCTTCAGTGATCAGCAGACTCAGATTGAACTGGCGCAGACGACCGTCTTCGCGTTTTGCGCGGATGAAATCCATCACATCCGGATGACCGACATCGAAGGTCGCCATCTGCGCGCCGCGCCGACCGCCGGCCGACGACACGGTGAAACACATCTTGTCGTAGATATCCATGAACGACAGCGGGCCGGAGGTATAGGCACCCGCGCCGGCCACATAGGCGCCTTTCGGGCGCAGCGTGGAGAATTCATAGCCGATACCGCAGCCGGCCTTCAGCGTCAGCCCCGCCTCATGCACCTTCTCCAGGATGTTGTCCATGGAGTCGCGAATGGTGCCCGACACCGTGCAGTTGATGGTCGAGGTGGCGGGCTTGTGCTCCCAGGCACCGGCATTGGAGGTGATGCGGCCGGCCGGAATGGCGCCGCGGCGCAGCGCCCAGACAAACTGTTCGTACCAGGTCTCGCGCAGCTCGGGGGTCTGCTCGACCTCGGCCAGGGCGCGCGCGACGCGTTTATAGGTGCCGTCGATATCCTGATCGACCGCCTGTCCTGCTTTGGTCTTCAAACGATATTTCTTGTCCCAGATGTCCTGCGACGCGGGTTGCAAAGGAATATCGGCTGCCGCGGTGGCAACGGCCTTGAGGTGTGCTGGCTTCATCGAACCTCCTGGTTCCCTTTTTTGTCGTCTTGGTCGGGGCGGCACTGCTGAAACAGCCGATGGAGATCGCGGTCGTCGGTCTCCTGGGCGTTCAGTTTTGGCGAGTCCTGTCGATACACAACATCTTGTGTCGATCGGCGTAGCCTATGCGTCCCCTCAGAGACTGTCAATAGCTCAGCAGATAAAATATTTTTGTTAGTAATAACAATGCAATAAGAAATTTCAGTGACGCCGGCAACGGCCTTGCAAAGACCCTGCCAAGCCTGGGGAGCGAAACACCAAAACACAATATATAGTGTTTCTAATATACGGGAATTCAGCCCCCGACAGACTCGAAAACCATCCCGCCACAGCGACAATGGGCGCTCAACAGACGCCACCACTCCTTAAGGTAGTCCCCCGCCAACTGTTCCTCAACCGGCCCCCTTGATGTTCCAACTCGTCGCTCCCATATATCCAGCATCCGAGGCCCCAGCACGACTGGGTAACGAATTTGAAGGAGGGATTTACCATGAACATGGTCCGCTACGAACCCTGGAATCTGCTCAATCAGCTGCACACCGAAATGGATCAGCTGTTCGCGCCGCAGCGCGGGCGCGCGCTGGATGACGGCTCGAGCAGTGCCGCGAGCAATTGGACACCCGCCGTCGACATCAAGGAAGAGGCGGATCGCTTCGTCATTCACGCCGATATTCCCGGCGTCGACCCGAAGGACATCGAGGTCCATATGGAAAACGGCATCCTCACCATCAAGGGCGAACGCCACAGCGAGACGCAGGAGGAACGCGACCAGTACAAACGGATCGAGCGGGTGCGCGGCACCTTCTACCGGCGCTTCAGCCTGCCGGATACCACCAATGCCGAGGCCATCAGCGCCAAGTCACAGCATGGCGTGCTCGAAGTGGTGATTCCCAAGCAGGAGAAGCTGCAGCCGCGACGCATTCAGGTCAACAGCTGACAGCAATACAGACGGGCGACCGGCCCGCGCCAGCCGCATCGGCGCGGGCGGTTACCGGCTGCTAGACAAGACAGACTGGTCCGACCATGCAATTCAAGGACTATTACAGCATTCTCGGGGTGGCCAAAGACGCGACCCAGGACGAGATTAAACGCGCCTACCGCAAACTGGCCCGCCGCTATCATCCGGACGTCAGCAAAGAGGCGGATGCGGAAGCGCGCTTCAAGGAAATCAACGAAGCCAACGAAGTTCTCAAAGACCCGGAAAAACGCGCCGCCTACGATCAGCTCGGCAACCAGTGGCGTGCCGGTCAGGATTTTCGTCCGCCGCCGGATTGGGATGCCGGCTTTGAATTCAGCGGTGGCGGCTTCACGGGCACCGACGCACGGGATTTCAGCGACTTCTTCGAAACGCTGTTCGGTAATCGATCGCCGTTTGGCGCCGGTCATCGGCAGCCCCGGCAACGGCATCTTCGCGGTGAAGATCATCACGCCAAGGTGCTGATCACGCTTGACGACAGTTACCGCGGCGCACAACGCACCCTGCGGCTGCAAATGCCGGACGTCGACGCGCAGGGCCGTGTATCGCTCAGCCCGCGCACGCTGAATGTGCGCATTCCCAAGGGCATTGGTGCCGGACAGAAGATTCGCCTGACCGGCCAGGGCGGCATCGGCGCTGCCGGTGGACCGGCCGGCGATCTGTATCTTGAAATCGAATTTGAACCTCATCCGCTGTTTCAGGTCGAAGGTCG
>JBFEJM010000032.1:0-11040 GCA_041553175.1 Gammaproteobacteria bacterium
AGCCCGGCAGTATGGAGGCGATGAGCAGAAACACGAGTGCCGCAATGGCGCCCAGCTTGGCTTTCCCCATATTGGATTCCTCATTCCAGTTCTGCTTGATCCATGCCAGGATTCGATCCATTGTCTATACCTCCGAGTATGTTCGTTTCTTGTCGGCGACCCGAACCGGCGCCGTCCCCCTGCTTCTCACTGCACGCAGCCAGCACCGACAACCTGTTCTCCGCACAGTGTAAATCAAGCCAGCTCGATAAGTAACGGCAGCGGCCCGGCGCGAGGCGTCGCATGGACTTTTAATCCCTCCGCGGTCCGCTCACAGCGGATTGACGCCGGACTACACTTGCAAGGCACGCTCACTGCGAGCCGTCGGCCCGGCACCGGTTAACTCAGGTCACAGCCGGACAATGGGGGGGGTCGATCGTCAATCAGACCATTGGAGGGTCAAGCGATGTCCTACCTGCAGCCATCCGTCCTCATGCGATTCATCCTCGCCGTCCTGCTGATGTTTGCGCAGGGCGTTTCATTCGCCCAGGCGGGCTTTGAGGATGACCGCGTCATGATTCAAGGCTTCTACTGGGAGTCGTACCGCCATGGCCACCCGGACCGGTTTCCCGACTATGGCGACACGCACTGGTATACGCTCGTCCGCGAACAGGCGTCAACACTTCGCGCGGGTCGGTTCGATCTTATCTGGCTGCCACCCCCGTCGTGGGCGGGCGACAGCAGTGCGGGATACAACCCCAAAGAGTATTTCAATCTGAACAACAGTTACGGCACGCTGGAAGAACATCGCGACCTGCTCGAGTCGTTACTCCGCCAGGGTGTAGAACCTGTCGCTGACATTGTCATCAACCATCGCGACGGTGTGCACAAATGGGCCGACTTCCAGAATCCCGCCTGGGGCAGTTGGGCCATAACGCGCGACGACGAAGCCTTCACGAATCCGGATTCAGAGCTGCATGCAACACCCGTTGATCAGCGCGGCGCGGCCGAAGAGCAGCCAACGGAGTATGCGGGCCACGGCGGTACAACCTATGCCTACGCCTCCTTCCGCGATA
This sequence comes from Gammaproteobacteria bacterium, assembly GCA_041553175.1. Lineage (GTDB taxonomy): Bacteria > Pseudomonadota > Gammaproteobacteria > Thiohalobacterales > Thiohalobacteraceae > JAHJQQ01. Next base: position 1,056 of record JBFEJM010000032.1, read on the forward strand.
TCGATCACAGCAACCGAACCGTACGCCGCGACATCATCCGTTACCTGCTGCAGCTGAAGTCGCTCGGCTACCGCGGCTGGCGCTATGACATGGTGCACGGCTATCACGCCAAGTGGCTGGCGCAGTACAACCGAGCCAGCCATCCAACCTTTTCAGTCGGCGAATACGACTGGGACAAACACAGCGCCCAGCGCGGCTGGGTCTGGCACAGCGCCACGACACCCGGCGACCTCAGCACGGCCAGCAGTGTGTTCGACTTCAGCACACTCTTCACGCTCAAGGACCACAAGGGCGATTACCTTGCATGGTATGGATTCGGCAACGGCATCGGCCTGGTGGGTGACACCACCGACGGCATTGCCTGGAAGAATCGTGCGGTCACCTTCCTGGAAAATCACGACACCGGCTATCGCACCAATGAAGACGGCACCCCGCAGGAACACCACGAACACGATAACTTTCTCAATGACTGGCAGGTCGAACAAGGCTATGCCTATATCCTGACTCATCCCGGCGTACCCACCGTCTACTGGAAGCATTATTTCGATTGGGGACGTGACCTGCAGGAGCGCATCAAGACCCTCATCAACGCGCGCAAGGTCGCCGGCGTGCATGCCGGCAGCATTCTGTATACACAGAACAATGCCCAGGCCAAAGGTGTATACGCCGCGCGGGTGATCGGTCGGCAGGGTGATCTCTATGTGCGTATCGGTGGCAGTGACGCCGACTGGCAGCCGCATTATTCCGACTATCATCATTACCGGGAATATGCCGCCGGCATGGGTTGGAAGGTATGGGTCGGTCTGCCGGGCAATCCGCCCTTGCGCCAAGCCCCCCTGAAAGATCCACTACCCGTACCGGACTACATCGAGGCAGCGAATATCCCGATACCCGACGACTGGCTGGATTGATGGGACGACCGGGGTAAGCGAAATTTCCCCACCAGCGCTAACGCTCACGCAGAAAACATTCGTATACTGAGCGCAAAGGGGCAGGAAATCATAAGAACGAGGGGAAGCCGGAACAGATGCTACGCTGGATTATGCGCCAGCTCCGAGGTGAGCAGACACCCTCGCGCGAAGCCGTTCCGGCATCAGCGCAGAACCACGACACCGCGCCTTCAAGGGACGCAGAGAGGCATACCGGCCGCTCTCCTGAAGAAATCGACAAACTGTTAGTCGGCCAAGTACTCGGTGTTCACTCGCCGCTCGACCGGGAACTGAATGCAGTCGAGACCTGCCTCATCCGCGCACTCGATAAAACGGCTGCATCTCTTACCGAGACCTGTGCACTGGTTCCCCGAATACCGGCCATCATCCCCCAACTCATGCGGACACTGCGCGATGAGAATGCCACCAACAGCCTTATCGCCGAACAGATCGCGCAGGATGCCAGTCTGGTCGGTGAAATAATCCGTATCGCAAACAGTCCCTATTATCGGGCCGCTGTTCCGACCACCAGCATCGAACAGGCCGTGCGGCGACTGGGGCAGGTTGGATTGAAACAGTTGATCGCCACCGTTGCGTTTCGACCGATCGTCAACGTACAGACCGGTGTATTCGCGCGCACCGGCGCCCCGATTGTCTGGCATCTGGCGGAATACTGCGCACTGTCCTGCCGCTGCCTGGCAAAGTCGGAAAAACTCGATCCCTTCGAGGCCTTCCTGGCCGGACTGGTACACAACATCGGCTCAGTGGTGGCACTGACGGTGATGGACAGAAATTATGATGGAATGGATGCACCGCGCTCCATCGAATTCCATGAAGCATTCGATAGACTTGCGCGCAGGCTGTCGCTGCAGGTGGTGCGCGGCTGGGATTTTCCCGACAGCATCGTCGCTGCCGTCGCAGACCAGGTTCAGCCGGAGCAGCACACACCGTCTCCGGGGCTTGGCACCACCCTCATCACAGCGAGCCATATTGCGAAAGTGCGCATTCTGGTCGACGCCGGCACATTGAAGGACAACCCCGAGCACCTGAAATGCGGGAACCGCGCCCATCTCGCGAAAAGAAGCATGCTCTGCTACCAGGAACTCGCGCGCGCCGCGCCCGATGCCGGCTGATATCCCCTGCGGTCTTCCATCACCGCTTGGCGAATGCGGCCAGTCGTTGCTCGACACGCGCCAGGTCCTCGGCAGCCGCCCGCGCGATTCCTTCCAGTACCTCGCGGTTCTCCAGTTGTATTGCGCGCTCCTGCGAGTCGGCGTCCAATGGCTGCCGCAAATCCTTCTCGATCCGCTGCAGACGCTCGCGCAATTCATCGCGTTGCGTAAGCAACCGCGCCCGCTCCTCTTCGCTTTCATGTTTTGTATTCGGCATAAGACACCCCCTGTTGATAACATCTGAAGAACGTTGCAACTGGTCGAACGCGAACAGCTCATGAACGCCCGTAAAGCCTGCGCAACTCCACTTTGGCCATTTCCAGCACCTTACGCTGACGATCATCAAGATTGCGTCCCGCGCGATTGATATAGAAGACGAGCATCGACATCGCCGAACGGAAGGGGTCCGCCTTGCGCCGCTTACTCGCCTCCGCCGAACGCCGCAGAGACAATGCAATCCGTTTTGGATCGGCCCAGGTGAACACGCCGGCCTCCAGATCCAGGGCATTGCTGTCACGGGTTACCTGCGATGACCAGTTCTTCTGTTGCGAAACAGTCATATCACATGGCCATTGCCCACTGTACATAGGAGAACACGACGCCTGCCAGCAGCCGCCGATCAATCAGCCTTATCCCGTCCGATCATCCTTGCCATCAGCTCCATCGACAGCGGGAAAACGATCGTGTTCGAACGTTCTCCGGCGATTTCAGTAAGGGTTTGCATATACCGCAACTGCAGGGCTTCGGGTTGTTGGGCGAGTGTTTTGGCAGCTTGCAACAGTTTCTCCGAGGCCTGCATTTCACCTTCGGCATGAATGATCTTGGCGCGCCGCACACGCTCCGCCTCGGCCTGTTTGGCAATGGCGCGGATCATGCTCTCATCCAGATCGACATGCTTGATCTCCACATTGCTGACCTTGATCCCCCAGGTATCAGTTTGCGCATCGAGTATCTTCTGGACGTCCGCGTTCAGGCGCTCCCGTTCTGCCAGCATCTCATCCAACTCATGCTGACCCAGCACCGAGCGCAATGTCGTCTGCGCCAGCTGGCTGGTTGCGTCATAGAAATTCTCGACCTGGATAATGGCTTTGTCAGGCTGAATAACGCGGAAGTACACCACCGCATTCACCTTTACCGACACGTTGTCGCGCGAAATGACATCCTGACTGGGAACGTCCATGACGATGGTGCGCAAATCCACCCGCACCATCTGCTGGACAATGGGAATGATGAGAATAAAGCCCGGCCCCTTCACCTTCCAGAAACGACCGAGCAGGAACACCACACCGCGCTCGTATTCGCGCAGAATGCGAACTGCGCTGATGAAGAACATGACCACCAGGGCCAATACGATATACAGCGTGTAGGCTGTCATGGCATTTACTCCTGCGTAGAGGTATCCAGCGGCTCGACCCGCAAGACGAGGCCTTCGATTCCGGTCACCCTGACCTGCTGGCCCTGGCGCAAGGGTTCTGCGCTTTTCGCCTGCCAGGTTTCGCTATGAATATTGACCGTACCTTTATCCTGAAAATCGGCCAGCACTGTCGCGGTACCGCCGACCAGCTCATCCATACCGCTGACTACCGGATGGCGTCGCGCCCGTATCGCCATACCCACAACGAAAACGAAAATCAGCACGCTGAGGACGGCAAACGTGACGATAATCGAGATATCGATACCGAAACCCGGAACCTGCGTGTCCATCAGGATGATCGAGCCGATAATGAATGAAACAACCCCGCCGATACCAAGCACACCGAAACTCGGCGCAAAGGCCTCGGCCACCATCAAAACCACCCCCAGCAGAATCAAGCCCATCCCGGCATAGTTGATGGGCAGCATCTGCAGGGCATACAACGCCAGCAGCAGCGCGATCGCACCGACCGTGCCCGGCACGATCGCCCCCGGATTCGAGAACTCGAAAATCAAACCGTAAATACCGACCAACAGCAGTATGTAGGCGACATTGGGATTGGTGATGACACTGAGCAGGCGGCTGCGCCAGTCCGGCTCGAGCTGGCGTATCAGGGCGCCGGCCGTCTGCAGCGTATGCGGCTTGCCCTGCAGCTTGACTTCGCGACCATCCACCTGCGCCAGCAGGTCACCCATACCCGTCGCCACGATATCGATGACATTGAGTTTGAGCGCCTCCGCGGCCGGCAGGCTCGCCGCCTCGCGCACGGCCTTTTCGGCCCAATCGGCATTGCGATCATGCAGCTGTGCCAAACCGCGAATATAGGCAACGGCATCGTTGGTCAGCTTGTGCTGCATGGCGTCTCCGCCAACCCCGGCGTCGGGCTCCTGCTCGGCCTTGCCCTCGGCCTTGTCCGCACCCTTGTCCGCGCCCTTCGGTGTCGGGGGAGACAAACCGCCCATCTGAACCGGTGTCGCTGCTCCGAGGTTGGTACCTGGCGCCATCGCGGCAATGTGACTCGCATACAGAATATAGGTGCCGGCGCTTGCGGCCCGCGCACCGGTCGGCGCGACATAGCTGGCAATGGGTACCGGCGAATTGGAGATGCGCTTGATGATTCCCCGCATCGCCGAATCGAGACCACCCGGCGTATCCATTCGAATCACAATCAATTCGGCCTGATCACTGATGGCTGCATCCAACGACCGCTCGACATAATCCTGCGTGGCCGGACCGATAGGGCCATCGATGGTCAAACCCACAACCAGTCGACTGCCTTCATCCGACCCGCGACCCGCGAGCGAAAGCGTCAGTGCAGCGATACCAAGTAGTGAAAGGAGCCTGGATCGACCACTCGAAAGCACCATGGACAATAATCCTCCCCGTTTAGATTAAGCATAGCGCCTGGCGGCAGATGCGGGAGGGTAAAAATCTGAATTTAACGCCGATCAACCGCGCCGCCGGTAAAAAACCACGGCATATATCAGTAGATTCCATACCAATGCAGCGATACCTACAGCGACGCCGGTGTGGTACGTCATGCCCGGCGGATAGACCAGGGGCGCGAGATAGTGCTCGACAAACCCACCGCTATAACCCGCTTCTCCCGCCACCGCGCGGAAGTGGTTTTCGAGTGGCGTCAGCGGACAGATCCAGCCAACCGCATTCACCGTGGAGGCCCATAAAACCATCGGAATATGGATCCAGGCGATCCAGCGCCGGTACAAAACCAGGAGTCCGCCAAACACGACAAAAAACACAAACATCAGGTGCAGCAAAAGGATGAGATCGGCGATGACGGCGGGATACATGGTCTGTCTGCAACTCGCTCTTATGACTTCTTCATAACACCTTAGCCTAGCCGATTTCCGCCACTGACTCCGCGGAGGTCCGCATGACGGCGGTCATGGCGGAATCCATAGCGAAGTGCTATGTATTAAAAGCTGCCAATACCGGCGGCCGAGGTTAGCGAGGTAATTGCCATGGACCACCGTATTGCTGTTTCCGTAGTCGCTGCGTTGGGGATGCTTCTGACTGCGCAGGTTGTTGTCGCCGAGGAGGACGCGAACACGTTCGAGGCCCTGGACGTCGACGGCAATGGCTATATCAGCGCCGATGAGGCCCGCGCCCGCGAGGATCTGACCGCACAGTGGAGCACGGCCGATCAAGACAGCGACGGCAAACTCAACAGCGCCGAGTTTTCCGCCTTTGAGGGCATTGGTCGGCTCTCACCGCCAGAGGAAAGTGAAATAGCCGAACCGGGCGCAGCACCCTACCGCTGATATAACCACAGTGCGGCACGCCGCATCTGACCAGATCGTTCATATCAAGCGGTCCAACTGAGGATCGGTAACGGGGGGGAAACATCCCCCGTTACCGACCCCGGGGACGCGCGGCGATCCGCGTCAAACATCAACACCCAGATAGAAAAACACGAATCGGCCCTGCTCGATATCTATCATGAGCGTCGCGCCATGGTGGATACCATAATCCACATAACCGGGCGTAGCGCTGTCGGCATGGCACTCACTGGCGTGCTGCGGCGATTCGAAATCGCGATCACGGTCGTACCAGGACAGCAGCATAGGCTCGCCCAGATGCGCTTGTGCGGTCTTGTCCGCAAGACGCATTGCATCCCGGTAATCTTTCAACGGTGCAGTCGCTTCCAGCGGCAGTACTTTCAGTCCGGATAAATCCACCGCCGGCAATTCACAATGATTGGCTGCGGATTCTTCATCAGATGGCATTGTGGTCAGCTCCGCTGCATCGTCTCCTGGGCGGGAGTATAAGCGCAACGCCGCCGCTCACGAACCTCCCCGGCGCACCCGGCAACAATCCGCTTGCGCTGCAAGCAATTGTATAAACGATATATTTATTTGCGCTGTTGTTCCAATCCGCAACACTCGTACAATGCAGGACAAACTGGCGCGGCAAAGACACCAGAGCATCGCACCATGGGAGAAGGGTCGAACATGAACACGGAACTGTCTGCGTCTGTTGAACAGGCGTTTTCGGAGGAATTCGATCGCATCCCCCTGTTCCTCGGCAGTAACGTCGTTCCGGTACTGGAAGACATACAGCGGATTCTTTCCGAAAACTGCCACCTGCTTTGCGTGACCGGGCAGCCCGGCAGCGGCCGGACCGCATTGATTCGGGAACTGCAGCGCAGACTCAGGCGCGATCTGATCAGCATTGTGTATGCCCCTACACCCGGAGCCCTGCTGTTCGATCTGTTGCAGTCTTTCGGTATCGTCATCTCCGAACGCGATGAAACAGTCGCGCGGCGACGGCTATGCATGTCGCTTGCGAGCGCCCATCAAACCGAGCCGATGCTGCAGATCATTGACGATGCGGACAGGCTGCAGCCTGATGATTTTCAGTTGCTGCTGCATTTGTTCGGCAAAGGCTTCGCGCAAATCATATTGGTCGGCAGCCCGGAACTGCCGGCACGGCTGGCGGAAAATCAGGTGGTCGCCGACCGGGGCTACCGGCTGGCACCCTTTCAGTTGTCGGATACCGGCCCCTACATTCGCCATCGCTTACACTGCGCTCAGCTGCCGGAGGACCTTTTCCGTGCCGATGCCGTGGCCGCCATTTACGCCTATAGCGGCGGTTCGCCCCGGCTGGTCAACAAACTCTGTTCAGCGGCACTCTCCACGACCGATCACGCCGGCACGCACACTGTCACCGAAAGCTCGATCCATGCGGCCGCAAGAATGGCCGATGCAGGCACCTATCGTTACCTGCCGATCGCTCAGCCCGTGGTCGCTGCAGCGAAACCCAAGCCGCCGGAAAGCGTTGCCGATGATCTTGCAGCAGTTGAAATTGAGCCTCCCGAGGCAGCTGTGGATACCTCGGAGAACGCCGTTCCGCGCCAGGTACAAGCAAAGGGCGCGACCCGCTCAACGCGGCCGGCAAATGGCATCTGGCGGGACGCCGCTGTCGTGGCGGCCGTCGCCATCACGGCGCTGCTGCTCCAGGGCCCGCTCATCGAATGGAGCGAGCGCAATTCGAGCGTTGCCGATCTGTCGCGACTTTGGGCGTCGATCAAAGCGCCCGAGCCTGCCGTGAAGCCAGTCGAACAACCGGCCTCGCTGATCACGATTGCAGTACCTGAGCCGGTAAATGTTGCCGATTTCGCCGCACTGCAACCTGCACCACCGGTCGACGGGGAAATTGTCGTCGTCCAGAAAACGGATACGGGGCAGACCGATAACACCGCCGCCGAACATGAATCCGCCACTGCGCGGACCGGCGACGGCAGCGTGCCGCGAAACAACGAACAACTCAGCCCCGAACAACTGGCCGAAGTCGCCCGACTGTATGCGGTGCGCGCGGAGTACGAGATTGGCAAAGGTGATCTGGCGGCGGCCCGAATCAGCATCGATCGCGGCCTCGCCAGTGATGGCAATAACAAGCGCCTGCTGGCGCTGCGTCGTGATCTGGATCAATTCAGCAACCGCGCGCAGGAAACACCGCCAGAGGAGGATGCGTCCCACCCGCTTCCGGCGCCGCGCGCCTCTATTTCCCCGACCCTTAGCCAGCACTATCAGACGGTTCTACAGGACGCGGAGGTGCGCTTCTACGTGAAACGCACCCGTGCCGCTCTGGCAGCGGGTGATCCGCAGGCGGCGCTCGCCAGTGTGGAGGCGGGCCTCGATACCGCCCCTGACGACCGCAGGCTACTGGAGCTGCGCGACGCGGCCCTGGCCACCCTGGGCGGGCGCCAGACGCCCTGAAAGCCCCTCCGGCCCACCGTCCCGGCGCGGAACCTAAAGGCCGCAGGCGCTGCGCTGCGGAAGCCGCCCACCGCGGCTGATGCAAAGAAAAAAGGGGTAAAAGGGAAAAGGGCGGAACCGTATCAACCGGAACCGGCAGTGACCCGGCCCCGCCCTGGACAGATGTTACGCAGAACCCATGACACTGAAACTTTTTATAAACGGTGCCGCCATCCGCGGGTCCTTGATCATGGCACCGTAATCGCCCACCTTGAATTTGAGTTTGCGTGACGTATAGGCCATACCCAAACCCATCATGCCAGGGGGATTGTGCAACCACTTGTTCCAGTTCTCCGGGCTGGCCCGCAGATCCCAGTTCAACTCCCCGCCCGAATAGGGACCGGCATCGACCGCCTTGCCATTCACGACGGTAAGCACGCCGCGCGGATTGGCCTCATCCTCAAACCCGTAGCCGATGATTGAATTGAAGCCGATTTTACTCAGTGCCCCAGCCAGATCGGGTTCGGAGTTCCACTTGGCCATGAAGCTCTTCATCCACTCGTCTGAAAACAGTTCCGACATGTTCCTCTCCTCTCGTTGTTTGATGGTCCTAACCTTATTTGTAGTTCTGGAATGCCCATCTATCAAGGCAAGTTACGGAATAAAGTCCAACTCTGCCCGATTGCAGATCTCCGTTTTCTGGCCGCTAAGGGGACTGGACAGAACATTCCGGCACCCCCTAAGACACAGTTTTTGGAGCTTTTCCCGTTATGCCTGATACGCCCATTCAATTCGAGCATACACCTTGCGTTGGTCCTGGCAAGGCCGTCCACCTGCGGTTCTGGGCACGCAACAGGGAATCCGGCGAACTGCTCCAGTACGGCGAGGATCTGAAGTATCTCCACGGCGGATTTGGCGGGGTGTTCCCGAAGGTTGAAAGAATCCTGGATGGCGGGCTGCGCGGGGAACACCGGGCGGTCCTGCTCGACCCCGACGAGGGCTATGGGCGGCGCGATCCGGAACTGATCATAGAACAGGCGCTGGAAGAACTGCCGGAAGAGGCGCATATGCCGGGCAGCATTCTGTTCGGCGAACTTCCCGATGGTCGGGAGCATCCGTTCACGGTTATCAGCATCGCCCATGATCGCGCCATTCTGGATGGCAATCACCCCTGGGCTGAGCTGCCGCTCGAATTCACTTTCGAGATTCTGGATATCCGCGAGGCGACCGCCGAGGAATGCGCCATCGGCTATCCGCTGTTCTGACAACAGCTTTCACCCAGACGATAGTCGATTCGCTTGCCAGCCGTTCCGGCGACGTCAGTCATGCCGGAACGCATATCCCGATTTGCATCCGTTTTCCATAACTGACACATAGCGCTCGATCATGAACAAGCGAAATCGAGTGTCGTCTCTGACAATTGGTTTTTCCATTTCCTGCGTCATGCGAAATCCGTTCTCGCATACGAATCGCCTCACGCACAGACTACCCACTACGACACATTGCCTCGCGTTCGTTCGTTCGGTAAAGTTACGGCCGGCACTGCGCTACAAGTGCGTAATGCACGCTACAGATAAATCCATAACAACGATGAGTCGATTCATCATGACGGACGCTGCCGCCTACCAGGACGTAAGAAAAAATCTAGAAGGTCTACGCAAGTTCCTTATTGATAACGAACATGCGCTGCGTTCTGGCATTGACTCCCTGTCGACCGTGGTACCCCAGATCCGCCATCTCACTGGCAACCTG